>NZ_JBHSNC010000071.1:0-1080 GCF_042655785.1 Cohnella yongneupensis | reverse complement strand
GGGGGTGCTTTTCGTTATGGCGCTAAAGGGACAAAAGTTTAATCATTATCCGGAATCATTAAAGATCGAAGCTGTTCGACTGCATAAGGAAGAAGGCTGGAGCCAGAGACGTATCGCAGATCATCTCGGAATTAAGGATAAGGACCGCGTGAAGATATGGATTCGGAAGTTTCGTGAAGGTGGCTACGAGTCATTTAAGGACCGTCGTGGAGACCCGAAGCGAGCTGAGACGGAGCAGGAACGCGAATTTCGTCGGTTACAGATGGAGGTAGATGTTCTAAAAAAGTGGTTGCAGATCTTGAATCAGGAGGTGCACAGCACAGACACGTCGTCATAGATCGAATGAGGGATAAGTACTCGATAACAGGATTATGTAACTTCTTAGGCATCTCCCGTAGCGGGTACTACGGCTATCTGAAGCGTGGTAGCGAGGATCCGGACGCGGAATTAAAAATGATGATTTCCGCGATTTATGAGCGATGGGATAAGAAAGCAGGATACCGCCGAGTTCAAGATGAGTTGCTCCGCCAGCATAGTCTTGTCGTCAATCACAAAAAGGTGCTACGTCTCATGCGGGAGTTGGGCATACAAGCGATTATCCGCCGCAAATACAAACATCGGACGAGTCAGCAGGCAGCAATTGCGGACGGGCGAATCGCGGAGAATTTATTACAGCGCGATTTTACGGCTGATGCGCCTAATCGCAAGTGGGTCACCGACGTTACACAATATCGCGTATTCGATGAACGTATCTATTTATCCGCCATCAAGGACCTCTGGAATAACGAAATCATCGCGTACCACATCAGCAATAACAATGACAATCCGCTTGTGCTGGAGACGTTTAGGAAGGCCTTAGACATACATAAGGACGTGACTGGCTTGATCGTTCACAGCGACCAAGGAAGCCAGTACACGTCCCATGCATACCACGACATGCTGCCACAGGTTAGCGCCCAAATCAGCATGTCACGCCGAGGCAATTGTTACGACAACGCCTCAATGGAAAGCTTCTTCTCTCATCTGAAAGTCGAAGCCCTCTACCCTTATGATATACGAAGTATTGCCGAGGCTCAAAGG
>NZ_JBHSNC010000070.1:0-3132 GCF_042655785.1 Cohnella yongneupensis | reverse complement strand
ATGACCGAGAACATAATGGAGGAATGGAAAAGACGTCCCTTATCGGATGAGGTGCTGCTCGAACAGTGCCTCATCCAGGACGTCTTTCCATCATGGTTATTATATCGTGGTTATTATATCAAAGTTTCTATTAGAAGCGAAAGAGACAGAGCCCTGCGTTTTTTGTTAGGAGTGCGGAACTTGTCCCCTGTCCGTGTTGTTTCGGGGAATTAGTCGTGGTTGGGAGCCGAAAGCGGGTATGGTATCAGAGTAGCGGAGATCGCGCTACGCTCATCATTCGTCGGCTTTATTGTAAGGCGTGTGCGAAAATCCATCATGAACTGCCGGACTTGCTCGTTCCCTACAAGCGCTTTGACGCAGAAAGCCTAGAAGGTGCGCTTTCTGGGATTGAGCGTACAGATATTGCGGCAGACGAGTCAACGCTGGCCCGTTGGAAATCGTGGTTCGTGGCTTTTGCCGTGTATGCCGCGGGTGCCTTGCAGTCTATATCGCTTCGTTATCACCTGCCTGTGGCAAGGTCGTCCACTCGTCACTATTCCGCACTCCAATCTCTTGGACGTTTTGTCGGCGATGCCCCCGGATGGCTAAGTAGAGTTGTCCGCCCTGTCGCCAATTCGAATCTTTGGATGACAGACCCGTTCTGCCTTTCTGTCCGCGACCTTCTGAAATAGACTCATCTCATGGCTACGAATAGGGAGGCATGAGACGTGAAAAATCAGAAGAAAGCGGAAGAAATCGCCGTGCAGCGGGTTCAGTTGTTGTCCCCGCTTTTGGCCAGCGGACTGGATTCAGCGAAAGCCAGCCAGATCAAGGCAGAAATCTGCGCACAGTATGGCATGTCGGAACGTACGCTGCGCCGGTACTTAGCGCAGTATCGAGACGAGAAATTCGAGGGACTAAAACCAAAGCCCCGAGGACGAAAACCTTCTCCGGAGACGATCAAGGCGGAACACCTCGAGGACGCGATTCTGCTGCGGCGAGAGGTGCCTAGTCGAAGCGTGAGGCAGATCATTCAAATCCTCGTGTGGGAAGGCAAGGCAAAACCAGGCGAAATCAAACGCAGCACGCTGCAAGACCGGCTAACCGCGCGCGGGTACAGCTCACGCCAAATGCGCATGTATACCAGTCAAGGCGTCGCCGCCCGGCGCTTTCAGAAGAAACACCGTAACGCCCTCTGGCAATCGGATATCAAATTCGGTCCGCATCTGCCTATCGGTGCAAACGGGGAGAAGAAGCCGGTTTACCTCGTACTCTTCATCGACGACGCGACGCGTTTTGTCGTGAATGGCGCCTTTTATGATTCGCTTGAGCAATCTATCGTGGAGGATTGCTTCCGTCAGGCTATTGCAAAGCATGGCATTCCGGAGTCCGTTTACTTCGACAATGGCAAGCAGTATAAGACGAGGTGGATGAATCGCACATGCGCCAAGCTGGGCATTCGCCTACTCTTTGCTAAACCATATGCGCCGGAATCAAAAGGTAAGGTAGAGCGCCTAAACGGCGTCGTGAGGAGTTTTCTAAGCGAGCTTGCGCTCGAGAAGGTAACCTCGCTCGAGCAACTCAATACCTGGTTTCAAGTATGGCTGTCGGAGTGTCATCAGAATAAGACGCACGCAGCGCTTGGCGAAGATCAAACACCGGAAATCGCGTATCGGAGTGATACAAAGGCGCTTCGCTTGGTGGATGCGGACTTGCTCGCTAACGCCTTTTTGCACTGCGAGGATCGTAAAGTCGACAAAGCCGGATGCATCAGCTTTATGGGCAAGAAATACGAAGTCGGTCTACTCTTCATCGGACGAACCGTTCAGGTCGTGTACGACCCGGCGGATATTCGAGAAGTGACCATTGAGCATGAAGGGCATTCGCCTTGGACGGCCCGAGAAATGGTCATCGGGGAGCGTTCGGGTAAGCGACCAGCGCTGCCGGAACATCTGGGGAAAGAATCAACGGACACTTCCCGCCTCCTTCGCGGCGCATCGCAAGAACAGGCCAAACGTAAGGAACTTCAAACGCCAGCCGTCTCCTACCGGTCTATCCGAAAGGAGGACGCAAGTCATGTATGAATCCTTCTACAGCATGAAGAATACGCCGTTTTCACGGGATACACCGCCGCAAGAACTCTATCGGTCGCCCAGTCTGGATGAAATGCTGGAAAGGTTGGGGTACGCTGCCGAGCGTCAGCTTTTCACCGTCGTTACCGGCGATTGCGGAACGGGAAAAACAACGACCATACGGCGGTTTACGGCCACGCTGGATGCCATGAAGTACAAGTTGCTTTATCTGTCGGACTCCAAGCTGACACCGCGCCACTTCTACAAAGGCATGTTAGAGCAGCTTGGTTGCGAGTCGAAGTTCTACCGCGGCGACGCTAAACGGCAATTGCATCGGGAAATTGAACTGATGCGCGGCATTCATCATCTACAGCCGGTCGTTGTTGTGGACGAAGCGCATCTCTTAGACCGGGAGATGCTGGAGGAAGTCCGGTTTCTACTGAATTTTCGAATGGATGCGCAAAGCCCAATGGCGCTCATCTTGGTCGGACAAAGCGAACTGTGGGATCGGCTCCGCCTGCAGGCTTACGCCGCGATTCGTCAGCGAATCGACCTGCAGTGCAGGCTACCGCATTTTGACCGCGCCCAGTCTGGCGAGTACATCAAACGGCATCTCTCGTACGCCGGTAACGAACACGATATCTTCTCAGACAGTGCGATCGACGAAATTCATCGTTTCTCCAGCGGTTCGGCGCGGCTCATTAATAAAGTTTGCACGCATTCACTGATATACGGCGCGCAGAACAAGCGACGAATCATTGACGATCACATGGTGAAGCACGTCATTCAAGGTGAACTGTCATGAGACGGAATTGGTTGCAAATGTCCTATGACAAAGAAGGGGATCGCTGGGCTGTCGACATGGGAAATGGGCATTACGCGCTTCGTTGCGGCAATTTCTTGGAAATTCGAATCGGGGATAGCGGGGTCCCGTGCAGGCTCGAGCTCGATCGCGATTGGTATGTCGTCATGCAGGAAGCGCGATTTTATTTACGCAAGAAAGATACGTACCAAGTCGAAATCTAAAATGAACGGGAAAGCCAATTAGGGGCTTTCCCGTTTGAATACCCTTTAAGGTCAG
>NZ_JBHSNC010000069.1:0-592 GCF_042655785.1 Cohnella yongneupensis | reverse complement strand
GGCGGTTCCTAAAGGTTAACGAGTCTCAAGATAACGAGTTGTCAGACTCAATAGCCCTTGGTCGCTCCAGTAGGAGCGATTAAGGGCGTTATTTATGTTTCGGGACATTTCCCAACATCCTCGTCTGGCGTTTGCCGTCATTCTTGCCGCCCATTCCGGTACACCTAGAGCACGTAAGTTTCGAAGTCTGGTTCTTGGTAACTTCCATTGTTTCCATAAGCACATACGTAGCCTTCGGCGAATCCATTCGTCTAGACGTTCGCAATGTGTCTTCGCGGATGCTAACCGGAAATAACCAATCCACCCCATCAGATAGCGGTTGAGTTCTTTCAATCGGCTTTCCATTGAGATTCCTCGCGTGCGCGAGGTTATCTCTCTTACGCGTTCCTTCAGTTGTTCCAGTTTCTTCGGGGCGATTCGAATCGACGCACCTTTGTTGGTAAGGAAACTAAATCCGAGAAACTTTCGGTTCCAAGGACGGTCTACTGCGCTTTTATCCCGATTCACTTTCAGTCTGAGCTTCCCCTCTACGAAGCGGACAACCGATTCCATCACGCGCTCACCTGCGCGTTTGCTTCGGACGAAGATGTTG
>NZ_JBHSNC010000068.1:0-1813 GCF_042655785.1 Cohnella yongneupensis | reverse complement strand
TTTTACGGGTATGTGTCTCCTTCCGGTTGCTGTGAAAATCGTAAATGTGTGAATGGGAAGACCAAGGTTCATTTACGATTTTCAAGGCAAACGCTCCGCTCCTCCAGGAGACACATACCCTCTTTACATCATCGATTTCTGCCAGAAAACACCTTATAGTACGCACAAAGAAACCGTTCTTTGGTAAAATGGAAGTGTCGAGCAACCATTACCAGGAGGGGTTTCTTTGTACATTCAATATACCATGGATCAGCTTTGCCTGCCAATGGACTTGGCAGATGACATCCCCCAAAATCACCTCGTACGCGTCGTGAATGCGGCGGTCAACCGCCTGGACGACAGTATCTTTGCTGCCGCTTACCCTG
The DNA here is from genome assembly GCF_042655785.1 of Cohnella yongneupensis. Taxonomy (NCBI): domain Bacteria; kingdom Bacillati; phylum Bacillota; class Bacilli; order Caryophanales; family Paenibacillaceae; genus Cohnella; species Cohnella yongneupensis. The sequence continues at coordinate 1,448 of NZ_JBHSNC010000068.1, read as the reverse complement.
GCGGCGGCAGAGACAGCTATCATCCCAAAATGCTAACCAAGGTGCTCATCTATGCCTACACCCAGCGCATTTATACTTCCCGCCAAATCGCCAAAGCCGTCCGCGAGAACGTCATGTTCATGTGGATTGCCGGCAGGCAGCAGCCGGATTTCCGCACCATTAATCGTTTCCGCTCTGAGCGGATGAAATCCGTCCTGGAGACGGTCTTCACAGCCGTTTTGCAATTTCTCGCAGACGAGAAGTACGTCAAGCTGGATCACTATTTCGTTGACGGGACCAAGATCGAGGCTAACGCGAATCGCTATACGTTTGTTTGGGGCAAAGCCGTCGTCAAGCAACAAGCAAAGCTACGGGAGAAGGTCCAGTCCTTGTTCGCTGCCATTGACGCGTCGGAGCATGAGGACGAGAAAGAGCACGCGGGAGCAGACCTTGCGGAACTTGGCAAAACCGCGCAGATAACAAGCGAGAAGCTGGAACAAGCTGTTGCCAAACTCGAAGCCAAGCTGAAAGAGAAGCCAACGGATAAGCCGCTCAAGAAAACGGTACGGGTGCTCCGTAAAGACCTCCTCCCTCGCCTGCGAAAGTACGAAGCGCAACGGAAGATCCTCGGGGACCGCAACAGCTTCAGCAAAACGGATCCGGACGCGACGTTCATGCGGATGAAAGAAGATCATATGCGTAACGGCCAGCTCAAGCCCGGCTACAACGTGCAAATCGGAACGGAATCGCAGTTTATCATCGGATACAGCCTGCACCAGCGCCCTACGGACACGCGCTGTTTGAAGCCTCATCTGGAGAAGGTAAAGTCGGCGCTCGGAAAGCTGCCGGGAACGGTCATTGCAGATGCCGGCTACGGCGGAGAAGAGAACTACGCCTTCCTAGAAAGCGAAAATGTAGATGCTTTGGTTAAGTACAGCACCTATCACAAAGAGAAATCAAAGGCTTGGCAGAATGACATCAGCAAGATCGACAATTGGCAATACGACGAAGCCGAGGACAGTTGGACATGCATGGCAGGACGAAAGCTGGTCTTCCGTTACGAGAGTAAGGAAAAGACGGACAGCGGGTTTGAGATTCGCAAGCGGCATTATCGGAGTTTGAGTTGCGAAGGTTGTCCGCTCAAGGCTGCATGCACGAAGTCCGAAGGGAACCGAGAAGTCAGCGTCAGCCTCGCGTACATGCGCTACAAAGAGCAGGTGCGGGAGAAACTCCGAAGCGAGGAAGGCTATTCGCTATCGGTCAGGCGGATGATTGAACCGGAGAGTGTGTTTGGGCAAATGAAGAACAACCGGGGATTCCGGCGTTTTCTGCTTCGCGGCTTGCCTAAGGTGAGCCTCGAGGTCGGGTGGCTTTCGCTTGCCCACAATCTGCTGAAGAAGGTGGCGATAGACCAAAAACGCGAAATGGCGGCACAGGGATAGTACCCTGTTGCCGCCATTCACCAAGAA
>NZ_JBHSNC010000067.1:0-1658 GCF_042655785.1 Cohnella yongneupensis | reverse complement strand
TAAGGAAATAGTTGGGGCGGTCAAAAGCGCAAAAGTACATTCCCTTAGCCACTTAACTTAAAAAAGTGGTTATTGAGGTAAGGTATGGTTGCACTTATGGATCTCCACTCATCTCATGGAGGTCTACCCTCCCAAGTCTCACAGAGTCTACGCTCCCACATTCCTTCATTCAACCTGTCCATGAGGTGGAGGTCAGATATGCTGCCCGACAGGATCTATGTCCGTATGTTAGTTTAGTTCTGACTCATCCGTGCTTCAATTGTCTGTATTCACTGCTTTGGTCCGAAAATTAAAAAAGTAATACTGCGTTAGGCTGCAATTGGTAGATCAGCGAATCGAGGGATATCATTCAGCATTTTGGCTTCACTGAATTCATGACCTTTCTTCAATATCCCAAAGAGGATTCGAATGAGTTTGTTACATAGTGCAATTAGCGATTGCATCTTCTTCAGTGGATTATCCGCTCGCTTTGTATAGTATTCATGTAAGGTTTTAAAGGCATGATTCTTCGCCACCAGCGGCATGACAACGCGGAAAAGCAAGGCTCTCAGTCTCTTTCTCCCACGTTTTGTGATCTTGGTCTGTCCTTTGTGTTTACCCGATGTGTTTTCCCGTAGACTGAGACCGGCAAGCTTCACGATCTGCTTGGGATGGCGGTACTGATTGATATCGCCAACCTCTGCGAGGAAACCGGCGACTGTATCTCTTCCAATCCCTCTAATGGCCAGCAAACGAGTTACACCTGGGATTTGCTCCAACAACTGGTCTAGTTTCACATCAAGTTCGCTGAACTTAGACTGGAGTAGTTCGTACTGCGACAGCAGTAGCTGCAGCTCCATTTTTGCCATTTCCGTCCCTTGTCTAATGCCGACCGAGGTGCTGGCCGCCGATTTCAGGCGCTGTATTCGCCCCAGCCCGGCACCGCGTTTCGCCACTTCCCTTAGGTGCCCCAATAAGAATTCATCCGATAACGACACGATCTCATGCGGCAATAAGTTTAGGCTGAGCATCTGAATTGCCGAAATGCATTCCCAGTCCTTAAACACCGTGAGAAACTCAGGGAAATAGCGGTCAAGCCAGTTATGGATCCTGCCTTGTACAACACGCAGGTCAGTCGACAGGTGGTCGCGAATTTTCATTGCTTCACGCAGTTCTGCATAGATGCCTTGTGGAATATTCGGTACGGCGTATCTCCCGTCTTTCATAAGCTGAGCGATGACTTTGGCGTCCTTAATGTCGTTCTTAGTCGGTGAATTGTCGTCCAACTCTTTACTCTTCTTCACATGCAAAGGGTTCACAACGCCGCATAGAATCTTCTGTGCTTTCAAATAATGCACAAGGTTTAACCAGTAGTGGCCGGTTGGTTCCATACCTACTACGACATCCTCGCATCCATTTTCCGATTTGATTTTCCCAATCCAGTTGACGAACAACTTAAAGCCTTCTAGGTTATTTTCAAACGCAACTGGTTTCCCAAACTCGACTCCACGATAATCTTGCGCTCGAGCCACGTGTTTGAATTTTGCGATGTCTACACCGACAATAAGTGTAGAAGAAGTGATTTGAGTAATTCGCTGTTCTTGAGTAAAATGCATAGTGTAGTCTCCTTGGTTTGTTTTGAGATCCGTTTGCTGGCCAGCTACCGGGATCTCTAAATA
>NZ_JBHSNC010000066.1:0-629 GCF_042655785.1 Cohnella yongneupensis | reverse complement strand
CTACCATGAAACTGGTAGAAGGACCGTGTCAGGTGGACAGTTTGACTGGGGCGGTCGCCTCCTAAAGCGTAACGGAGGCGCCCTAAGGTTCCCTCAGAATGGTTGGAAATCATTCGTAGAGTGCAAAGGCATAAGGGAGCTTGACTGCGAGACCTACAAGTCGAGCAGGGACGAAAGTCGGGCTTAGTGATCCGGTGGTACCGAATGGAAGGGCCATCGCTCAACGGATAAAAGCTACCCTGGGGATAACAGGCTTATCTCCCCCAAGAGTCCACATCGACGGGGAGGTTTGGCACCTCGATGTCGGCTCATCGCATCCTGGGGCTGAAGTAGGTCCCAAGGGTTGGGCTGTTCGCCCATTAAAGCGGTACGCGAGCTGGGTTCAGAACGTCGTGAGACAGTTCGGTCCCTATCTGTCGCGGGCGTAGGAAATTTGAGAGGGGCTGTCCTTAGTACGAGAGGACCGGGATGGACGCACCGCTGGTGTACCAGTTGTTCCGCCAGGAGCATCGCTGGGTAGCCAAGTGCGGAAGGGATAAGCGCTGAAAGCATCTAAGCGCGAAGCCTGCCTCAAGATGAGATTTCCCAATTCGTAAGACCCCTTGAAGAACACGAGGTTGATAGGCCCG
>NZ_JBHSNC010000064.1:0-1029 GCF_042655785.1 Cohnella yongneupensis | reverse complement strand
CATCCCGTCAACCATGACACCGGCGTTTAAATATGCTCGAACCAGCTTCAAGACGCGTTTGTCTGAAACCTTTCTTGCGACCCTCGCCATGAGAATGTCATGGTTTACGCGGTCAAAGAACTTTTCCAAGTCCATGTCCACGACCCAGCGGTTTCCTTCTTGCATGTAGGATTGCGCTTGTTTTACTGCATCGTGGGCTCGTTTCCTTGGACGGAACCCAAAACTATTCGGTGAAAACTGCGGGTCGAAAATCGGTGTCATCACTTGCATGAGGGCTTGTTGGATCAAGCGGTCCATTACGGTCGGGATACCTAGCAGCCGCACCCCGCCTCCGGGTTTGGGGATTTCCACCCGTTTGACTGGCATCGGTCTGTAAGTGCCCGCTTGGATTTCCGCCTTCACGGCTTCCCAGCAATCCCATACGTGCGCTTGTAGCTCGGCTACCGTCACGTTGTCTATGCCAGGCGCTCCTCCGTTTTGTTTCACCCGCTTATAGGCATCTCGGAGATTTCTCTCATCGAGCATTTGCTCCAACAAGTCGTACTTTCCTTCGCGAGAAGAAAGGTCGATTTGTGCCGACGAAGAACTCGGCGCTCCGGCATACCCTTGCGGTTTCACCGCTTCTCTTTGCCGCGAGCTCCCTTGCGGGATATTCTGCTGTCGTTGCTCTTCGCGCGAACGCATCGTTTCCTTCTCTCCTTTAAGTTCAGCCCTTCCGAGGCTGTTGCAACAGCCTCGTACTATGGCTTCTGCTGACTCCTGCGGATTCAGCGCGGCGTCCCCGCCGCGGTTACGAAGTTTACTTCGCGTATTCCGCAGGCCTCCCCAGATAAGAACGTCATCTTTCCGCCCGCGCTCGCCCAAGTTTACGGCTGCAGTCTTTGGCAGCTTAGGATTTCGTCATGGTATGGTGACTCATCCGACTGCAACCGCCTCAAATTGGATTCGTGTACCTCAAGCCGTGCGTTTGCCTCCAGCTTCCTTCAGATTCCGCCTCACGGCGGACACCCTTGCTCTTGGCTAATGGTA
>NZ_JBHSNC010000063.1:0-2036 GCF_042655785.1 Cohnella yongneupensis | reverse complement strand
GAACTGCCGACAAGCGGAGATCCCTAGCGCGCAGCCGATATAGGTTTTCCCTGCGCCGGATGCGCCCATAATAATGACATTATGCTTCTCGTGAACGAAATTGCCGGTTGATAATCGTAGGATTTGAGCTTGATCCAGTCTCCGGTCTGCATGGTATTCGATATCTTCAACGCAGGCGTTCGGATAACGAAAGGTCGCCTTCTTGATGAGCTTGTCCAGATGATTGTTCTTCCGCCGGATCCACTCCGCATCGACGAGAAGTCCAAGTCGTTCTTCAAAGGACAAGGAGCCAAACGAAGGCGTCTGTATCTGCTCCCGGAAGTGCTCTGCCATTACGCTAAGCTTCATGCTAATGAGTTTGCTGATTGTCGTCTCGTTGACCATGATTAGTTCCTCCCGTAATAACTTGCGCCACGCGTGAAGCCATGCGGATTCGATGGGCGAGAGCTGGACCCGATATCTGCCGCTTGCTCCGCCACCACCATGTCCTGGCCGGATTTTAGAATGGTGCTGACATGCTTAAAGCTGGGGCTCGGCGTATAGCTAAGTGCCTTCGCACAGGCAGATTCAACCCGAACAAGCGAATACCTGTCTGCGAGCTTGAGTAGTCCCATACAAGCCTTGTATCCTTGTTGCTCAACGCGATGTCCGGTTAGAAGGGCTCGGATAACCGTAGTCGTGTAGGGACCCAGTTTCTCCGCCCAAGCGATGAAGCGCTCGGCGTTCCATTGAACATACTGCTTGTGCTTGTCCGGCATGTGGTCGGCAAGCGTGTGATATTGTCCGGGGCGGCCGTAAAGACGGGGATGCGAGCAGATTCGATGATGGTTGTAGAAAACCTCGATTACGCCGCGAGTAACGCGCACGTCCACCTTGTGCTTGATATATTCATAGGGAACGCTGTAATGCATCTTGTCGACGGCTATGTGATAATTAAACTGTACGGTAGCGACTTTCCAGGTGGCGCACTCGTACGCGGAAGGCGGCAACGGCAAGAGAGCGTGTTTCTCCTCGTCGAGAAACGCGCTCAGCCGACTGCCTGGCCTTTTCTGAAACGGCCGTTTGTTGAACGCCGTCAACTTCTCATCAATGGCCTCGTTTAATTCTGTCAGTGTAAAGAACGTTTGCTGGCGCAAAGCAGCCAGAATCCAAGTGGAAATGATGCCGACCGTACCTTCTACGCCGGGCTTGTCCTTGGGTTTGCGAACACGTGCGGGGATGACGGCTGTACCGTAATGCTCCGCCATTTCTTGATACGTCTTGTTAATAACGGGGGAATACCAGGAGGATTTTTCGACGCCGGTTTTAAGGTTGTCCGGCACGAGGATTTTGGTAACGCCGCCGAAATGAGCAAATGCGTTGACATGCGCCGCAATCCAGCTTTCTTGATTCTGAGACAGAAAGCCCTCCACATAAGCGTATTGGCTGCAGGACAGCGCGGCGACGAAAATGTACACTTGCAGCAGTTCGCCTGTTTCGGCATCTACCAGAGTTGCCGTTTGCCCGGCCCAGTCGACTTCCATTTGCTCGCCGGGCTTGCGCTGGATATGCATGGTAGCTTTCGTGGTCGCGGCGTATTTGCGGTAGTAGTTGCAGAATTGCGTATACTTCAGGGGGATTTCGCGATTTAACCGGCACATCTCGCAATACTCGCTCCAAAGCAGACTAAGCGTGACACCGCTTTTCGCCAGTTCTCGATGGATGTATTCCACATCCGGGATTTTTCGTGAAGAGACCTGCTCTTTTTCAGGGAATAGCAGATACTGTAGATCTGCATCCGCTACATCCTCAGGTAGCGGCCATATCAGTTCCTTCTCACTTGCACGATTCAATACCTCGGATACGGTGTTTCGCGAGCATTGACAACTTGATGCAATACTTCGCTGACTGAGCCCCAAGCTGCTCAGCCGTAAAATATCTCGATACTTGGTCATTCGGTGACCTCCCGCTTTAAATTTGCGTCCGCTTCCGGATACGCATTCCTCCATTGTAACGGAGGCATTCAGCGGGGTGGCTCTCACGATTAACATAGTGGC
>NZ_JBHSNC010000062.1:0-601 GCF_042655785.1 Cohnella yongneupensis | reverse complement strand
CTCTATTCTGTTAACACGGTGGCTCTGACAGATTAACCGAGCGGCTCTGCCGCACCGAAATATTCAAAATGTTGGCTAGAAATGTCGGATGTAGTTCAAAGTCAATAGAGCGTCATATTGCGGGGCTATCGGGGAAGAAGATGATTCTAGTCAGTCAGGATAGGAAGAACAACACGTACCACCTGCCGAATTATCTCCACACCCACCCGTACTTGCTGATGTCGGAGAAGATGCACGAGTTCGTCGGTAACGTACGTAAGAACGTCAATGAGCGTGAATTTGACAACTTGGGTTCAAGGTATCGTCAAGAGTAATGAGTATAAGGCGTTTACAACGAGACTTCAAAAGCTGAACGATGGGAAATTTATTCCCAAGTACGCAGAACAAGAGATATTGGGCGAGTACGTTCAATATTTCAATGCGGAATTCGCTAAACGATTTCCCCCTGATGTGAACGGGCAATAATATCGAGTCTGTCATTACATCCGACTCTCTGTTTAGGAAAACGTCAATTAGTCTGTTGAAAGTGGCAAAACTGAATATTTCGGTGCGGCAGAGCCGCTCGGTTAATCTGTCAGAGCCACCGTGTTAACAGAATAGA
>NZ_JBHSNC010000061.1:0-501 GCF_042655785.1 Cohnella yongneupensis | reverse complement strand
CTCTTAACTTCATTTGAAGCACTTGATTCTCAACCCGATCAGACCTTTGAAAGCCTCATTCCGACCTTTACTCCGCTACACCAATGGTACAGCGCAGTATATGATACGGTCAGAACGAGACTTCGGGTAACTGATCATACGAATCAAGGCTTCAAGAACATGAGTTAAGAGCAAGGACAACGAATCTTTCTTGGATGAATCGGGGAAGTGGCCAACAGCAGATAACATAGGATTCACGCTTCGGCAGACGAGCTGCCTCGGTCCGGACCGGAGTAAGAAGTGTAATCAGAGAGGCATTTTCAGTAGCAGGAAGTGTAATCAGCCGGCCACACCTGCACCACCTAACCGCGTCGCGGCCGGCTCTTCGAGCCTTAAGGTGGTGAGGCGTCGTGAATCCCTGGACGTTATCTGCAATTGCCCAGAGCAATGAAGACTATCCATCCCAGCCCCAAACCTGAAACCTGGCTTTCAGAGAGGCATCTCGATGAAGAAGTCGAATAA
>NZ_JBHSNC010000060.1:2273-3603 GCF_042655785.1 Cohnella yongneupensis | reverse complement strand
AATGCAAATCTAGAAGTTAAGAAGGAATGGATTAGAAGATTGCAATGGACATTAAATACAAATTTTGTAGAGTGAATTCAATGAAGAGGGTCCTTCACATAACACCATATTCACGCTTCGGGCCATTCGGCCCTCGGTCCGGCAGAAGTTAGAAGTGGATTCGGAGAGGTATCTCAGCAGCGGGAAGTAGAATCAGCCGGACACATCCGCACCACCTAACCGCATCGCGGCCGCCCTTCGGGCTTAAGGTGGTAGGACGTCGTGAATACAACAACGTTATCTGAAACTCCCAATAAACACACAACAACTTAGGAGCAATATTATGACAATCATATTCAAAGAAATTCAAGAACTTTTCCACTCGGTGGATTGGAAATCAGGAGATTACCCAGAAGATCTTAAACAAGCAATAAACAACTCGCATACGGTTATAACTGCATGGGATGACACCAAATTAGTTGGCTTAGTGAATGCTCTTTCTGACGGAGTGATGACAGTATATTTTCATTACATGTTAGTTCATAAAGAATATCAATCGTTAGGAATTGGAAAGCGAATGATGGAAAACATGCTTAGTCGATATTCTAATATCAAAACAAAAGTGCTGATATCTTATGAAAGTGCAGAAAATTTCTATGGAATATTTGGATTTAAGCCAGAGGAAGGAACTAAAGCCATGTTTATTTCAGAAATGGTATAGGATCTTTTGAGTTTATCAAAGAAGTTGGGAGCATCAGATAACACCATATTCACGCATCGGGCATTCGCCCTCGGTCCGGCATGAAGTTAGAAGTGTAATCGGAGAGGCATTTCAGTAGCGGGGAAGTGAATTCAGCCGGACACATCCGTACCGACTAACCGCATCGCGGCCGGCTCCTGGCGGAGCCTTAAGTCGGTGGGACGTCGTGAATACAACAACGTTAGCTGAAATCTCTCTTGCTCTGGAGGTTAAATGATATATTAGGGTTGAAGTGAAACGAGATCCATCGGCGACGGATGATACTTTAAAGTGCAGCATGATACTACGTCAAAACTGATTCGAAGAAGTAGAGAGACATCAGCTAACATGGGATTCACGCTTCGGGGGACAAACCCCCTTCGGTCCGGCAGGAGTTGAAGTTGATTCGATGAGTATTTCAGTTGCATGGAAGCAAATTCAGCCGGACACACCGCACCGACTAAGCGCATCGCGCCCGGCGACATTCGTCGCCTTAAGTCGGTGGGGCGTCGTGAATCCCTGGACGTTAGCTGAAATCTCTCTTGCTGCGAAGAGTAAAGAACATATTAGGGTTGTAGATGTACGAGATTCATATGAGCAAGAATGTGATAG
>NZ_JBHSNC010000060.1:0-2221 GCF_042655785.1 Cohnella yongneupensis | reverse complement strand
TTCGGTCCGCACATTCGTGCGGACACACCTGCACCACCTAACCGCGTCGCGGCCGGCTCTTCGAGCCTTAAGGTGGTGAGGCGTCGTGAATCCCCGGACGTTAGCTGAAATCTATCTTGCTCTGGAGTATCAAGGGCATCGTAGGGTTGTAGTGTATCGAGATTGATCGGTGCAATAAGTTGAATGTGTAAGTTGTAAAATGATACAGCGTTAAAACCGATTCGAAGAAGTAGATAGACATCAGCTAACATAGGATTCACGCTTTGGGGGACAAGCCCCCTTCGGTCCGCACATTCGTGCGGACACACCTGCACCACCTAACCGCATCGCGGCCGCCCCTTTTGGGGCTTAAGGTGGTGAGGCGTCGTGAATCCCTGGACGTTAGATGAAACCGGTGTAAAAGCGTAATTAAAAAAATGAAAAGAAAAGAAGGTAGTTAATATGAGAATAGAACATATTGCCCTTTGGACAAATGACATTGAACAAATGAAATTCTTCTATATGAAATACTTCAAAGGAATTTCTAATGATAAATATACGAATAAAGTGAAGCAATTTGAGTCTTACTTTTTAGTTTTCGAAGGTGGAGCAAGAATCGAATTGATGAGAAAACCGGACTTAATAAAACAAGAAAACAAGTTATCTTTATTTGGGTATGCACATATAGCATTTTCCGTTGGGAGTAAAGAAAGGGTACTGGAACTTACAGAAACATTAAGAATTGATGGATACACAATTTACAGTGAACCAAGAGTTACAGGAGATGGCTATTTTGAGAGTAGCATTCTTGATCCAGAAGGTAATGTAATTGAAATAACGATTTAATATCTAAAGCTTTGAATGTGAATCAAAGAGGTCACCGGCTTCATCTAACACCATATTCACGCTACGGCAGACAAGCTGCCTCGGTCCGGCACGAAGATAGAAGTGGATTCGGAGAGGCATTTTCAGTAGCGGGGAAGCTGGATCAGCCGGACACATCCCACCACCTAACCGCATCGCGGCCGCCCTTCGGGCTTAAGGTGGTGGGACGTCGTGAATACAATAACGTTATAAGAAATTCCCGCAAGAGTTCAAGTACATTAGAGCGAGGTGATTGTCATTGATGCGCAAGAACTCGTAAACATTGATTTGTTAATGAAATTATTTAATAGACCATGGTTTATAGCTGGTGGATGGACAATCGATCTCGCTGCTAATGAAGTCACCAGGACTCATAAAGACATGGATATTTGCATTTTCAGAGAAGACATCCCTCATGCAATTACCTATTTTCATGAGTGGGATATACAAGTTGCGATTACTGGCGAACATCGATTAGTACCATATAAGACGATGCACGATCTAGATCCCCCACGATATTGTTTACATTTGTTTAGAGAGAATGAATTTCTAGAGATCCTAGTTACAGAACGAAATGAAGATGAAGTGATATTTAGAAAGAATAGAAAGATCACAATGCAACTAAGTGAATTCAATAAAGGAAATCAAAGACCCTATGTAAATCCAGCATGGCAATTACTCTTTAAGAGTTTAAGTACAAGAGGAGAAGATGAACATGATTTTAAGATATATATGGATCGAGTAGATGATGATCATTCAAAGAAATGGTTGTTGCATAGCATAATTGAGGCGAATGGGAACAAGAACTGGATAAGGAAACTTGAGAGCTATTTCGAAGAAGGCGGGAACATCTTATAACACCATATTCACGCATCGGGCATTCGCCCTCGGTCCGGCACGATGTTAGAAGAGGATTCGGAGAGGCATTTCAGTATCGGTGAAGCGGGATCAGCCGGACACATCCGCACCGACTAAGCGCATCGCACCCGGCAGCTTCGCTACCTTAAGTCGGTGGGACGTCGTGAATACAACAACGTTAGCTGAAATCTCTCTTGCTACGAAGAGTAAAGAACATATTAGAGTTGTAGATGTACGAGATTCATATGAGCAAGAATGTGATAGTTAAAGTGCAAAATGATACTACGTCAGAACCGATTCGAAGAAGTAGAGAGACATCAGCTAACATAGGATTCACGCTTCGGGGGACAAGCCCCCTTCGGTCCGCACATTCGTGCGGACACACCTGCACCACCTAACCGCGTCGCGGCCGGCTCTTTGAGCCTTAAGGTGGTGAGGCGTCGTGAATCCACGGACGTTAACTGAAATCTCCGAGAGCGTAAGGGCATCCAAGATCGATTAATGAACAAGAATATTAAAC
>NZ_JBHSNC010000059.1:0-55219 GCF_042655785.1 Cohnella yongneupensis | reverse complement strand
GCGGGGGCTTGGCCCCTCCCGCGACCGGACTTTCACCGGCTAGAAGATGCGTGCCTCTGGGCACGCATAAACACAAAAAACGCACGCCCGCGGGCGTGCGTTTCCTATAAAGAGTCACCCCCGTAAAGCACGCAGTCCGAGCGCCAACGAGCCGCACAGTCCAGCGTTGTCGCCGAGTCCCGGAGGAACAATGTACTGATCGATGCCTTCCGCGAGCGCCGACGCGCTGACGTAGCCGTTCAAGTTGCGGCGCACTTGCTCGCGAATGAGCGGGAACAGCTGCATCTGGTGCATGACGCCGCCACCGAGAATGACGCGTTTCGGCGATACGAGTAGCACAGCCGAAGCGATCGCTTGTCCGATGTAGAACGCTTCGATCTCCCAGGCTTGATGGTCGGCCGGCAGCTCGCTGGCTTTGACGCCCCAACGGGCCTCGATCGCGGGACCCGCGGCGACTCCCTCCAGGCAATCGCCGTGATATGGGCAGACGCCGGCGAACGTTTCTCCCGGATAATGCCGCGTCAGCACATGGCCGCCCTCCGGATGGACGAGTCCGTGCGTTAATTTATCTTCGATATAAACGCCGACTCCGACGCCGGTGCCGATCGTATAGTACAAGCAGCTATCCAAGCCTTTGGCCACGCCCCAAGTCGCTTCTCCGAGAGCCGCCGCGTTCACGTCCGTATCCCAGCCGAACGGTACGTCGAACGCCCGCTTCAACTCCGGCAATACGGGGTAGTTACCCCAACCCGGCTTAGGGGTCGTCGTGACGTAGCCGTATTCCGGGCTGTTCACGTCTATATTAATAGGACCGAACGAGCCGATTCCGATTGCCGACACGTTCTTGTCGCGGAAATAGTCGATGACTCGCCCTAGCGTCTTCTCCGGTTGTTCCGTCGGAAAGCTTACCCGATCCAGCACTTCTCCCGCTTCATTGCCGATCCCGCAGACGAACTTCGTTCCGCCCGCTTCTACCGCTCCGATTAACACGATAATTCCCTCCAATGAATGACAATTGCTCATACATCTTCAAGTTTACCGTCCCCTGCCAAGTAACGCCAGTCCCTCCGGCAAAATATCGCTCACAAACGCTCCCGCAACCATCTCATCACAACGTCGACAGTCAGCGTAAGGTTAGATAGTCCGAGCGCGTTCACGAACGGCGGCTGATCCCGAAAATAATCCGCATGTCCCCCGATAATGCGCAGCCCGCTGGCATGCGCCGGCGCATGCTTGTCCATCCGCCACGAGGGCAACCGCCACCGCCCGATTTGCCAGCCGCCGAACGAGCCGAGGCGAGTGATTGGATCGCTCAGCCTGACCGTCATCCAGCGCGCGCCCGGCGACGACGTTCGCGCCGCGTACACATAGAGCACCGTATCGCGCAGCTCCTCGGGAATGCGGCATCGCGGAGAGCCGACCATGACGACGAGCGGCGGCGAACCACCTTCGCGAACATGCAGCAGCCGCGCCGCATGCACCGCCGCCACGCCTCCGGCGCTATGTCCGACGATTATCGTGCGCGGGCGGGATGCGCCGCTCTCCGTCCGGCGTTTGTCGTCGATCATCGCGAGTAATCGGTTGCCGCCCAGCGACCCGTCGAGCCAGCCGTCTTTTAGCCGTATGTCTCGGCCGACTTCCCTCAACTGCCCTAACAACGAACGCTCCCGGTCGCCGTAAGGAAACAGCAGCGAGGATCGAACGGATCCGATCGCCGTCTCCAAGCCGCTATGCAACGCTTGACGCAGCCGTTCCATGAATAACGGCGACGTCGCGACTCCCGCGGGCAAATATAACTCGATATCCTTATTGCTCATGCTGCTTTTCGAACTCCAATGCTTTGACGATTCGTTCCATGTCGCTCGGATGCGTGCTTCTGAACCATTTGACGAGGAGAGGAGGATTCATGTCGCTTAGCGATACGATCGCCATCGTCTGATCCATCGTTACAGAACCTTCCGCGCTCCCGATCAGCTTCAACGCATAAGCATCGGCCGCCGATTCCGCGTTACGCGAAATCGCGTTCGAGACCGGCAACGAGGCGAACGAGATCACCGACATGAGCAAGAGAGCCAGCGGCAACGCCGCCATATCGGACGGCCCCCGAATCCCCCATCCCGCACCCCGTCTACGCGCGATGCGGGCATATAACCATCCGCCGACGCTGAGCAAGACGAACGAACCGCCCACCGCGCCTACCGCGCTCCACTCTAGATGGTGCTTCACGTAATGACCCATTTCGTGCGCCATGATCAGCAAAATTTCTTTCTCGTCCAACTTCTTCAGCGTCGTATCCCACAGCACGATCCGAAGCGACGAGCCGAGCCCGGTCACGTAAGCGTTAAGCGCGTTCGTCTTCGTCGACATGTCGACCTCGTACACGCGATCCGCCGGAATGTCCGCCCGCTTAGCCAAGTCGAGAATATGCTTTTCCAGCACCGGATCCTTCAAGCGATAGTAGTCGTTATAGAGCGGGTCGATGATAACCGGCTGGACGTACATCATGAACACGGTAAAAGGGATCGAAAGCAGCCACAGCTTAAGCCACCAACGCCCCCCGCGCGAAATGATCCAGAACGCGACCGCGGACACCGCTAGCATAATGACGTAACCGATGCCGAAGTCGACCAGCTTATCGCGAATCCATCCGGACACCGGCTGCGTCGTTATGCCATAGCTTCTCGACAGCGAATACCCGATAATTCGTAACGGCATGTACAGCAAGAAAGACGCGCCCTGAACGAGCAACACGAATAGCGGAAAACGAATATAAATCGGCAACCCGCGCCGCTCTAGCGCATCCCGCCAATAGCGCGAGAGACCGCCTGCTAGCAACAGAACATAGATGAGCCACTCCCAAGGAGCGCTCATGAAGAAAATCCAAACGCGAGCCGCGTTTAACGTCTGGCTATCGTGAAGCTGCCCGGGCGTAAAAAACGTCGCCGGATCGGCAGCCGTTCCTTGATACGCGCTCGGCACGTTATTGGGCGACGTGTACCAGGCGAAGACCGCCATCGCGACGGCATATAGGACGAACAGAACGAGAACGCTCTTGAGAATCGATTTTTGGCGCGAATACAAAGGTATCTTCTCCCCTTCGAGGAAACGAATGGAATAATTATAGCCTATTCTTGACGTCTAAGCGACTTGGCCAAAGCTCCTTACGTTTGCAAACGCCTACGGCATTCTCATTAACGGACTCGGCGTTTGCCAAAGCTACGCGGAAGCGTTCAAGCTGCTGGCCGACGCGGCGGGCTTGCCTTCCGTCGTTATGACGGGTTAACTCGGCTCCGTGTCGCATGCCTGGAACATGGTTAAGCTCGACGGCATGTGGTTCCACGTGGACGCGACGAACAACGATTCCGATATCCCTTACGTCACGTACAACTCGAGCGACAATCTCGTCGCAAGCAACTATACGTTCGACGATTCCTTCGAGATCGACAGTCAAATCCCATCTTATAAGAGCACGAAGGACTCCTACGACTATTATGTTAAACAAGGTCTCTACGCTTCGAGCGAAAGCCAATTGCAGACGTTGATCGATCAAGGCTTCGCATCCGGAGACGACTTCTATATTAAAGTCGCATCCGCGATCCCGACGGACAAGACGATCGAGATTTTGTACGATCGGTTCCAGAACAACGCCTCGGCAGCCGACTATAATCTCTACGGCAGCGTGATGAACGTGCTCGCGGTCATGAAATAATCATTCGTTATCGTTCCTAAAAAGACTCCTCCGCCCGCGATGAAGGGCGTAAGGAGTCTTTTCGTTGAGCTTATGTTGCCGTTACATCTGTTGACCTTGCGATTGATCTTGATCCTGCGTCTGGCCTTGATCCTGCGTCTGGCTTTGATCCTGCGTCTGACCTTGATCCTGTTGCTGCCCCTGATCTTGTTGCTGACCAGGGTCTTGTTGTTGGCCTTGTCCGCGCTGTCCGCCTCTTCCGAAGCCTCCGCCGCCAAAACCTCCGCCCCCGAATCCGCCCATGCCCAGCGTAATCGTCTCGGCTTCCTGCGTGCCGTCCTTTAAGTCGATGCTAAGAATGTCGTCCGCCTTCAAGTCGGCAAGCGTAAGCTCGGTTTCCTGCATCTGATTGTCGACGAACTCCCGTTTGAGTATCTTCGTGCCGTCGGTCACCGTAACTTCGACGACTTCATCCGTGAACAGGTTGTCCATATTCATTTGACCGCGACCGCCGCCGAAGTTGCCGCCGGATGGCGGCTGCGCGTCGCCTTGCGGCTGATCGCCGGAATTCGCCTGCTGCTGACCGTCGCCTGAAGGGCGCTGCCTCGTCCGGTTCGCACCGCCTTGTCCCTGGCCCCCGCCGCCGGGCGTGAACGAAGACTTATACACGCTGATCGTGTTGCCGTCTATACTTTTCACTTTGCCGAACAAGTCGACGGGTGCGCGATTCACCCCGGAATTGCCGCCCTGCGCCTGCTGCTGCTGTTGCTCCTGGGTTGCCGCCGCGTTCGCGCTCCCGCCCGATTGGTTCGCGTCCTTAGAACCGCACCCCGTCATTAGCGTTAGCGCTAAGGCTGCCCCTATTGCGAAATATTGTGACCTTTTCATTCTACTCTCTCCTTCAAACGTATCTATCCCAAGTACGAATACGCAAGAAGAAAAGTCGCGCGAATGGCGATCTTATGTTAGTTCATGTTACTTGACTGACCCGGCGTGAATTGCTGGCGCTTAATCGAACCCCAGGCATGGCGGCCTCTTCTATACTTGAAGATACCCTCTATCCGGAACAGTATGGTGATCTGTCGATACCCCAAATTTTCCAGCAACGCGAATAGGACTAGACGCATAATATCCCCGAACGACGTATATTTGCGGAACGACATTTGTTCGAGCAAAATACTCCCGAGCGACAAGGTCGTACCCAGCAAGAACGCGACAACGAAATAAACAAGGAAGCTCTTGAACGCGAGCAACCCGAACAAGTAGGCCAGGGGAATGAAGATATAGCCTAGAAACTCGACGACGGGACCGAACAATTCGAACACCCAATAATACGGAATCGACAACATACCAACCGTGCCGTACTTTGGATTGAGCAGCATTTTCCGATAGGAAACCAGGTTGTCGAACAACCCGATCTGCCAGCGCCTGCGTTGCACGCGCAAGTCCTTGAGCGTTTCCGGGGCTTGGGTCCAGCAGATAGGATCCGCCAAAAATTTAATTTTGTATTTTCGTTTGTCGTCCCTGAATTTTCGATGCAGCTTCATGATAATATCCATGTCCTCGCCGATGCTGTTAACCTTGTATCCACCGCACTCGATGACTGCGTTCTTATTGAACGCGCCGAACGCACCCGAAATAATCAGAACGGAGTTCAACCGGCTAAGGCTCGTGCGTCCCGTTAGAAACGCCCGCAAATATTCGATGATTTGAAACCCCGCCACTTTGCTCTTAGGGATTCGCATATCGATCAGCTTGCCGTCCCGAATGTCCGAGCCGTTGGCCAGCCTGACGATTCCGCCTACCGCCACCGTCTCCGGATTTTCGACGAACAGCATCGTCAGCTTGATTAAGGCTTCGTTCTCCAATATCGAATCCGCATCGATGCAAGCGAAGATCGGGTAAGACGACACGTTGATACCCGCGTTCAAGGCGTCCGCCTTGCCCCCGTTCTCTTTGTCGACCAAGATTAACCGCTCGTACTGCTCGTTGCGGTAGATTCCCGTAATTTCGTTCGTCTGAAGGCTTCTCTTGACGGGCTGATTGACTTTAACGAGATCGAACTCTCTAATAATTAGATCCCGCGTCGAATCCTTGGAACCGTCGTTCACGACGATGATCTCGTATTCGTAATAGTTCAATCCGAGCAAAGACTTAATGTTATCGACGATCGTCTTCTCTTCGTTATACGCCGGCACGATAATGGAAATAGGAATCATGTTTTTGGAATCCACGTATCTTTTATAGTCCGACGACTTCATCTTCCTCAAGTAACCGAACAGATCGACGACGGACAACAGCATTTGGCCGTTATAGAACACGTTGATAGCAATCGTATAGAGCATGCAAAATTCGCTGAAAAATAAGATGAATTTCCAAAAGTAATACATTCGCGCCCCTCCTATCTTGGTTAAGGCGATACGGACATCACGCCGAGCAACGCGTCCCTTGCGAATTTATCGTCGCCATCGATGATTCGGTTCGCGATCTCTATTCCGCCGGGAATGGTTATAAGCGCGCTTGCGGCGTTCTGTCTAACCCACCATTCCTTATCTTGAACCGCTTTGCCTAGACTGGCGCAGCTGTTCTCCGTACCGATCTTCTCTAAGCTCTTGGCCGCTGCTGCCCGAACCTCCCACTCCGCGTCTTCGAGCATGTCGGCTACGTAGGACTCGTTAGCGGTATCCTCAAGCTCCGAGATCGCCCGTATGCACGCGATTCTCAAGTTCTTGTTATTGCTGCTCAAGTACCGAATGTAATAGTCGATCAGACCTTGGCACTTATTGTCCGCAGCTGCTTTGATCAAGATGCCTTTGATGTAATCGTCGCTATATTCGATCGTTTCCCTCACTAACTCCTCGAGCGAGCCTCTGAACGCCCTTACGATTTCTACGATGGCTCTGAACGATAATCCGAATTGGCCGGAATTCGCGCGAAGGCTTTCCGACAGCCCTTGCAGATCAGCCATCTTGGCCAACGCGAGCAGTGCGTTGTAGACAACATCGTTGTTGCTGCTTTGCATGAGAGGGTAGATGTAGGTTTGGACGCCGTGCACTCTCAGATCTCCCGCAAATCGGCATGCGAGCGATTGTTTGTGCGGATTTTTTGTCGAGAGCAGCTTGATCAGCAACGTTTGAATGCCGGACTGTTCTATGACGGACGCCATTCTGTCTTGATGGTCAACCAAGTATTCGTCTCCGAGCCGGATCAGCATTTGCATTAGCAATTCTTGTTTAACAAAGCTGTTCTTCACGTATCGCCGCAGCTTCGGGATGCCTAGACGTCCTTCTTCCTTTCTTAATACGAGCGCCAAGATGCCTTCTAACTCCCGGTTGATTGTCCGGACCGAGCGCATGCGAATATAGGAGTAGAGCCACGTGCATACGATCGCGAGGAAGAACGAAAACAGCAAACCCGCCGACACGATCAACAATAAACTACCGTCAATTGCCATAGGTCCCTCCGATTTCTATTCCGCTGCGTATGCGTTCCCGATGATGTCGTAGCTCGATTTCATGCGTTGCTCGAATTGCGGCACATCCCAAGCATTCCATGCGAAAGTTTTATAGCCCGGCGAGTTTATGCTCTCCGGAAAATGATAATCCACGTGCGATGTCCCTTGATCCATGACGACCAGAGAAGCAACGATTCCATCCGTTAATCTCACGGCAACAACGTTCCCTGGCGCAATCTTTCCCTTGCTCTTCTCGTCGTTAATAACGAGCAAACTCGATGGATCCGTGAAGTTCAACCGGGACCACGGAATTCGGACTTTCAAGACGTCTCCCTCCACGTTGAAGCTATTGCCGTTGTCCATATATGGACCCGAGATCAAAGAAGACGCGTCTTCGTGTACGGCGTTCACTCGGTCCCCTGATCTCGTGACATAAGCGGGAGTCAACTCTTTGATCATTTTCTCGTAGATGCCCGCCTTAGAGACGCGCGTATAATAGGAGCCTTTGCCCGTATTGTAGCTTGGAATGACGAGTAATTCGGCAGCATTAGCATCATGAACCCGGACGCTGAACTCCGCCCCCGACCAGTTCTCGTTCACGTCGGGCGCGAGCATGTATTCCCCGTTCTTCCGATCGATCGTATCCAGGTACAGCAAGATGTCTTTGCGACTCAGATCGGGCATGGCGCTGAATTTCGCTCTCAAATACAAATACGATTCGTCCACGGAGAGCGCGAGCGAGTCAAGCGGGGCGTGGCCCTGCAGCGTCATGGAGAATTGTTCAGGTTGCTTAGACTCCAGCGATACGATCCCGTAATTTTGAGCCGGATCGACGACGTTATGCCATAACGACGCGCGATCGGCGGGATTAGCGAAAGCGGACGTATAGGCGGACGTTTTCCCCCATTCGTCGGCCCACTCATAGATGAGACCGCCCATTGCGCCGCTATCGTTAATGATGGAGATCAGCGACGCTAGACCCTCGCCCTGCACTTTCTCCGACAAGCCGTTAATCGTCGGAATTCCGAATTCGCTAATGAGAATCGGATATTTATTTGGAGCTTGCAGCAACGCGTTAACATATTTCTTGAATCCGGCGAACGTGGAGGCAGAGATCCCCTCATCCCCCGGCGCGAAGCCGAAGCCTCGCTGATCCGGAAATACGTTGTAAGCCTCGAATAGCCCGCTCATGGCCCGATCACCCAGCTCCAGATGCTTCAGATCGATTGTCGCGCCTGTCTGCGTACCCACAGGATCGAACAGCTCATGATAGGACCGCTCCAGCTCGGGACCGCTCACGATCGACGTCGGGTGCTGCATGCCGTAGTGCGTTTGTTCGACCCGGTAGACGCGATCGGCCAAGGCGGCCAACCACGCCTCGGTGCGAGTCGCGTTGGCGACAGTAGAGACGTATTCGCCCGCGTATGTCGCCTTGGCATTGCTCGAATCCGTCGCCGCAACGGCTTCGGGAGTCCATTCGGGATCGATGAGATAACCTAATACATAGGCTGACACATCGCTCCAATACGCCGTTGATTGTCCGTCCGCCAACACCGTCTCCAAGTTCCCGTGCATGGCGTCGATCGTATGGTCGATCGTCCGCTCGAAAGCCCCGGCATAATCCGAATCGGTATACGGCCCGTTTTCCGGAGCTTGTTCGGGCGCGATATTCTGCAGCAAGTACAGTCTGCGATCAGGATGGCTGAAATTATAGTTATCTAACGCACGGTAAAATTCGGCCGGCATCAACTTATATACTCGAATGGTGTTCGCGTGCATTGCGGCTATCTTCTCTAGCCACTCCCCGTACATGGCGGGATCGTCGGGTAACGCGCCGCTCGTATCGCCGGGCATCGACGAGCCGATATTTACGCCCTTGACGACCCATTCGTTCCACGAGCCGTTCCGATAGACGGAAAACTTGCCGTCCTTCGCCTTCGATACGAGCTTGGTACCGTCATTCGCGACTGCGAGCTCGGGATCGAATTGCACCGAGGAATCTATCGGCTTCACGTCCTTCAGCACCTCGGTCATGAACGGCACGTAGAAAAGCCAATAAAAATATGAAAGGTCGCCTTCGCTTTCGATACTGAAGTAGCGATAGACCGTCGTTGCTCCAATGAACTGCTTAATCTTATTGGGGCCTCTGTAATCCGTAAAATCGCCCGCCATGTAATAGGCATGCTTGCCGCTGGCCCGATTGTCGATGATCGCCGGAAAGCGTCCGTTAAGTCCGAACGGCTTGAGCTGGGCTGCCCCCTCCTCCGTCAGATCGAGGTCATACCATGCGATGACGGACTGCTGATCTACAGGCTGCACGATCTCGAACCAGTTGTAATAATCGACCGAATGGGTATTGTACTTATCCGCATTGGCGTCGGTCATACTAATCCGTATAGATGTCCCATTAAATCCCGTCCCTTGTTGCAGAACAACGATACGGTTATTACCCGCGATGACGATTCCCGCGCCGGTCAAGCTCCACTTCTTCCCGTATTGCTGCTCGTAGATCGCGCGAATCCAGTTCGGCACGTCGGCCGTCGAGGATAAATCGGAGAAAAATTTGCCCGCCATGCCCGAATAGCGCACGCCGAAGATTTCTTCCAATTCCTTCGTCACGTTCGGCTTTGTCGGATCTCCCGCGATATTGTATTCGCCGATCACCGTCGTCCCTCTCGCATAGCTGGACGAGATGATACCGACTTCTTCTTTCGTCAACCCCGATACGCCGGGAGGAACGATGCTATCGACTCGCGCATTCCCCGTACCGTACATGTCGGAGAGGTAGATGACGTCGGGCACGTGAGTCAACCGTCGCAACGGTTTATTAACGAGTCGGCCGTTCTCAAGGAAGTTTCCATAATAATCACGGTTAACGTTATACTTCTTCTTCGTCTCCGAATTCGTGATCCCCATTTCATTAAGCAACCAATAAAGTCCTCGTTGCTTGCTGTAATCGAGCTTCTCCACTTGTCCGGAGGCGTTCACCCGGGTCGGAAAAGTTTTATTGACGACGACAATGTCTAGCTGGCGATGAACGGCGATTTTCCACCATGCAAAAGGCGTAACGATTACGAGTATCGCGAATGCCAGAATGACATAACGAATTTTGATTGTTCGCTTACTCATTCGGTTGTGCTCCATTGCCCGCATCGAGGTTCGAGAACCCTTGCTGCAGAATGTAGTAGGAAGGCTTCAGTCTCTCATGCGCGGTCGGAACGTCCCACTCGGGCCAACGATAAGCGGTCATTGCCACGGGCCCGGTCACGGACGGCTTGCCGTCCTTCAGCCGTTCGACGCCGAATTTGAATTCGTCCACTTTAAGCGGTGAGATTATGCCTCGCGCTTGCATATCGTCGATAATGATCTTCTTCGAGGGGTCCATCACGTTGAGCAATTGCCACGGGATTCGGATTTCCAATTGCCCTTTGTCATAATAGAAGTCGCTCAGCGAGTCGAATTGCGGGCTGCTCGGATTGGCGATGCCATAATGAAGCAAGCCGGTCTCGTAACCCGTGAAGGCAATCGCTTGATCGGTATTGGGCACTTTAAACGGCTTGTTTAACGCGAGCTTAATGGGGTTATAGATACCCGAGTTCTTCTGCTGGTAAGCTTCCTTCTTCTCAAGGAAGCTATTCTGAATCGCGTAGCGGAAGTAATAATTGTCGTAATACGCGTCGACTAACAGACGTGAATCGTTCCGTCCGTGGATCTTCAGCACGAAATCGGCCGGACTGCCGAACGCGACGCCATAATCGGAATACCCGTCATTCCCTTGTCCGCCGATCGTATCGATCGGTAGGATCAGCGTATCGCGATCGAAATCGTACGAAGCGGCATCGATTCTTAGATACACGTAAGCTTCATCGCTCGTTACATACAAATTCATACCGTCCTTTGAATATAGAGGCTTGTCGTTGCTCCAGTCGTCGACCTGACCGTCCACGTATCTGATGCTTTGGGATTGTCCCGGATCGAACGCCAGAAGTCCGAAATGCTGTTCGTTCGTCTGTACGTTGGACCAGTACGGACGGGAATCAGGCAAATCCAGGTCGTTGTTATTCCACGTACGCTTGAACCATTCGTCTTGCCACGAGAAGACGAGTCCGCCGGCCAGATTAGCCGAGTGAATATCGTTCATCATGTGCATCAGCATGTCGCCTTGCGTTGCCTCGTCAATAAACCCTTGGTTAAAGCCGGTGATTCGATTCTCGTGCGCCTTCCCGCGGGATGCCGGAATACCGAACTCGGACACGACGATTGGCATCGAGTGAACCTTCTTAATATCCTCCAAGTAGGCGAGATAAGGATCCGGCTTGCCATCTGGACCTTTGAACTGTATATAGTCCGTCTGATAGCTGAAGGAATCCGGGTAGTACGGATATACGTGATACGAGGCGAACATGCCCGGCTTGAAGGCTTCGTGTCGCTTCACGTGCTCTACGTTCACTTCCACGAGATCTTCGTTCTGGTAGGGCTCGTTCGGATGCTTCAACGGATCGGTCGTTACCCAATTGGAGAACGCAACCGGACGTTGCATGTTGTACTTCGACGTCTCATAACCGATAATCTTATCTCCAAGCTCGGCAAGAAATGTCTCGAAAGGTGAAGCTCCGTCCGTGTATAAATATTGTCCGTCGTAATGATTGCGAGCCGGGTTATTCTCGTTAGTTCCGACGACAAAAGAAGGATCCCACTCGATCCCGAGTATCCATCCGATGACGTACGGGGAGACGTCCGACGTATAGGTGCCATCCGCGTAACCTTTATGTACCGGCAAGTAATGCTGGCCGTGAATAATATCGACGATGTCCTTGCCGCTCTGGACGACGTCATTCAAGATCTTATCTTTGCTTCCGTAAGCATCGTCGATGGTCATGATGTCGCTCTCGTTCACCCACACGCCGTGAATAACATAGATCGGCTGCTTGCCCTCATGCTGCGCTTGCTTATTGAAGTCGTACAACGCATTGTAAAATTGCGGCCTTTGCGTCGTATATACTCGAATTACGTTGGCGTTCATTTCGGAGATATAACCGAACCAGCGATAATACTCATCGTAGGTAATCGCTACCTCGCCCGGAAAGGCACCGGGCTTGCCCGCCCCGAGATTAACTCCCTTTATAAAGGTTTTTTTCCATTCATTATCTTTCAACACATAAAATGCGGAGGCATCCGTCTTGCTAATGAATTGCAGTTCGCTCGGTTTATCGGATTTGCCGGACGGATTCGCATGATTCGACCTTGAATAGCTATATAAACCGATAGCAATCGCAATAACAGCGATTAACATGATCGATACA
Source organism: Cohnella yongneupensis (assembly GCF_042655785.1). NCBI lineage: Bacteria > Bacillati > Bacillota > Bacilli > Caryophanales > Paenibacillaceae > Cohnella > Cohnella yongneupensis. The sequence goes on along the minus strand of NZ_JBHSNC010000059.1, from coordinate 42,774 downwards.
ATCCCAATCTTCTTTCCAACCACAGCTACCGCCCCCCATCGCTTTATAATATAGGTACTTGTACCCAACGTCAACACTTATACATTTCTTGATCTATCTGCATTTTTATAGGCAATTTAGCCGTAATACTGTGAAAAAAAACCTTGTAAATACAATAAAATTCAATAAAAAAACAATTGCTAAATATGGATAATTGTAAGAAAACAAGTCAAAACGATCGGAATAGGCATTTAGTAGCAGTTGAGGTTTTCCATTGCAATCATTTGTTACCTGCCCTTCCGTATGCGATCGTAACGCGCCGACAACATTTTCATCCTTTTCCGGTCCGGACTGTTATATAATACCTGTATTAGTTAATGCGTTTAACGACAAGCCGATTAGGAGAATCGACATGGATATTATCGAACTCGCCACAGCGCTAATAGATGAAGATACGGACCAGCCCCGCTACCAATTCGACGACGAAGCGCTCCAGGAATTAATGAGCAGCATCGGGGAAATCGGCCTTCTTTCCCCGATCAAGGTGCGCGCCGTTCCGGGCGGCCGCTACAAAATCATATACGGCAACCGCCGGTACAAAGCTTGTAAAATGCTGAACCGTCCGACCATTCCGTGCATCGTCTCCACGACGACGGACGAGCTGGAAATCTACTTCGAGCAGATTGCAGAGAACTTGACGAGACAAGGCTTCTCTCCGATCGAGGAAGCGGAAGCGTTCCACAAGCTGCTCAACGATCCGAAATTCAGTAGCTCCGTCAAGTACGTGTCCAGCAAGCTCGGCAAGCCGGAAGCCTATATCAAGAACAAGTTGGAGCTGCTGAAGTTCAGCAACGCCGTCAAGAAGCTGATCGTCGGCGGCACGGAAATCCGCAAGGACAAGCTAACCGAAGACCAGCTCATGCCGCTGAAGGATTTGCCGATGGAGCACCGCGACTCCCTTGCGCTCATCATGGCTCGCGATGAAATGGCCGTGACCGACGTGAAGAAGATCGCCAAGCTATTCAAGGACAAGGATATTTCCGACAACACCAAAGGCAAGCTGTTGTTCAAGTCCGGCTACGAGCTTCTCGAGACGTGGGCCACGTTCGAGCACAACCGGAAAGAAAGGGAGAAAGCCGCCAAGCAACGGGAAGAAGAAGCGGACGAACCCAAAAAGCCGGTCGCGAAGCAACCGGCCGAGCCTATCGAACAAATCCAGCTATTACCCGAACAATTGGTTTCTCAACCTCAATTCACAACATCGCAGCCGCAACAGCCTGCGCAACCGGCGGCTTCTCTGCTCGGTTACCTTCAGCCGCTGCTCGCATCGATCCCGGCGCCTACACCGTTGCCGCAAGAAATCGTACAGTCGCTCGAGCGGCTAACGTCCGGCGAAACCGACCAGCTCATGGACGGCATCGACGCGCTCATCGGCAACTTGGAGAAGCATATCGCCGAGTGGCGCGCGATCCGCGACGCGGCTCACAAGTACCAAGCTCTGTAATCAACCCGTTCGTGCCTAAACTTCGCCCCAAAACACTTCGGTCTCGTAGTCGAAAGACACGAGGCCGTTCTCGTTGCACCGGTCGAAAATAGCCCGCAACTCCGCCATCATCGGCTCGTAATTCGGATGGCCCGGCATCGGACTGTAAGAGGACGATAGCAGCCGACCGCTGAGAGCTTCGTAATCCAGCAGTTGCCCGCTCGGAAACCGAGCGACGCGCATGTCGCCCGGTTGGAAAAACAACGCCAGCGCTTCTTCTGAAATATTCTTATGCCCGACCCGCGCATAGTCGATCCCGAACGTATGCAGCAGCCTGTCGTAGGCTTCGAGGAACGGAGTCCCCTGCGTCAGTCGCGAATTCCAGATGAGCGCTACCTTGCCGCCCGGACGCAAAATACGTTGGAACTCCGCCTTCGTCTTCTCCCTGTCGAACCAGTGGAACGCCTGCGCGCATACGACGTGATCGACAGATCCGTCCGGCAGCAGCGTGTCTTCCGCGGTTCCAGGTACAGCGCGGAAGCCCGGCATGCCGCCGAGCGTCTCCTCCGCCGCTTCCCGCATCGCGTCGTTCGGCTCGACCGCGGCAACGAGGCTTCCCCGTTCGCATAACAACCGCGTGAACTTGCCCGTCCCCGCTCCGACGTCCGCCACTTCTCCGCCTGCCCTCAGCCCGACCGTATCATACAAATAATCGATCGCCTCCGGCGGATAGCTCGGCCGGTATTTGACGTACGTCTCGACTCTGTCCGTGAACCTATTCGTGTTATCCATCGCTCACTACTCCTTCGCTCTAAGCTCTGTTCGTCCTTGCATATACGGCCGCAACGCCTCCGGAATATACACGCTGCCGTCTTCGCGCTGGTGATTCTCCAATAGCGGAATCAAAATGCGGGGCGACGCGATCGCCGTATTGTTAAGCATGTGGCAGTATTGCAGCTTCCCGTCCGCGTCCCGGTAGCGAATGCCCGCGCGACGCGCTTGAAAATCGTGCACGTTCGACGACGAATGCGTCTCCCCGAACGCTTCGCGGCTCGGCATCCACGTCTCGATGTCGTATTGCTTGTAGTTTTTTTGCGACATGTCGCCGATGCAGACCGATACGACCCGATAAGGCAATTCCAACAACTGCAGGATGCGCTCGGCGTTACCGGTAATTTCTTGGAGCAGGCGCTCCGACAGCTCCGGATCGTTCTCGCACAGGACGACCTGCTCGACCTTCGAGAATTGATGCACCCGGTATAGCCCGCGCACGTCGCGCCCCTGCGAGCCGACTTCCCTGCGGAAGCATGCCGACTGCGCGGCCAAGCGGATCGGCTGGCGAACGTCGACGATCTCGTCGCCGTAATACGCCGCCAAGCTTACTTCCGACGTCCCGACCAAATACTTGTTGTCGTCCGAGAGCGCATAAGTCTGTTCCCGCCCCAGCGGAAAATATCCCGAAACCAGCAGCGCGTCTTCGCGCACGAGCATCGGCACGTCCATCGGCGTGAAGCCCGCCTCTTCCAGCACGTCCATCGCGAGCTGTTGCACCGCTTGGTGCAGACGGAAGCCCGCTCCCTTCAGCACGTAGTTTCGCGCCCCCGCGATCTTAACCCCGCGCGGAATGTCGAACAGCCCGAGCAGTTCTCCTAGCGCGACGTGATCCCGCGGCTCGAAGTCGAACGACGGCTGCTCGCCGACCCGTCTGATCTCCACGTTATCCGCGTCCGATCGTCCCTCCGGGGTGTCGAGCGATACCGGATTAGGCACGAGCTTCATCAGCTCGGCATACGCCGTCTCCACTTCCGACTGCTGCTCTTCCAGTCTCGTTAACATATCGTTGTTCCAATTCACTTCCGCCTTCAAACGCTCCGCTTCATCAAGCTCCCGGCTCGCCATCAGCTTGCCGATCCGCTCCGAAGCCCGGTTTCGATGGTTGCGCAGCCGATCGATCTCCTGCATGAGTCCGCGCCTGCGTTCGTCCAGCTCCAGCAAGCGAGCAACCGATAACGGAATGCCTTTGGCGTCCGCCGTATGCTGCAGCATCGTTTCATTGTCCCTGATATAACGAATATCTAGCATAGCGTCCGCCCCCTTAACCGTTACGGCGCTGGAAGTCGCGCATGAAGTCGACCAACGCCTCGCAGGCCCTCACCGGAACGGCGTTGTAAGCCGAAGCGCGCAACCCGCCTACGCTGCGGTGACCCGCCAAGCCTTCAAAGCCGGCCAGCTCCGCTTCGCGGACGAACCGTTGCTCGAGCTCCTCGTCTTGCATGCGCCACGTTACGTTCATGAGCGAACGGTCGCCTCGCTCCGCGAAGCCGATATAGAAGCCTCCGCTCGCGTCGATCGTCTCGTACAGCAAGCCGGTCCGCTCGGCTGCTCGCCGCGCCATCTCCTCGACTCCGCCCTGGCGCTTCGTCCATTCCAGCACGAGCTTCATCACGTAGATCGAATGAACCGGCGGCGTATTGTACAGCGACTGATTGCTCGCGAACGTCGCGTATTTCAGGATCGTCGGGATTCGGCGATCCGCGCTAGTCTTAAGCAGGTCGTCTCGTACGATCGCGACGGTGACGCCGGCGGGGCCGAGATTCTTTTGCGCGCCCGCGTACATGAACCCGAGCTTCGTCCAATCCAGCTTGCGGCTGAGCATATCGCTTGTCATATCGGCGATCAGCGGTACTGCGCCGGCGTCCGGAAGCGCGCGGAACTGCGTGCCTTCGATCGTATTATTCGTCGTCAGGTGGACGTAAGCGGCACGTTCTTCCGCGCCAAGCCCGCCGATGTCCGGCAGCTTCCGCCACTTATCCGCCTTGCCGCTAGCGATCGCGGCCGTCTCGCCGATCGTTGCCGCCTCTTGATACGCTTTGTCCGAGAAGCTGCCCGATAGCACGTATTGACCGACCTTACCCTCCGTCAAGAAGTTCATCGGGATGAGCGCGAATTGCGTGCTCGCTCCGCCGCCCATGAACAGTACTTGATAGCCTGCCGGCAGCCCGAGCAAATCCGCGAGCAATTGCTGCGTCTCCTCCATCATGCGCTCGACCGGCTTGCTCCGATGCGACATTTCCATGAGCGACATCCCTAGACCGCCGTATTCCGTCAGCTCTTGCTTCGCTTGCTCCAATACTTCCAGCGGCAATGCCGCCGGACCCGCGTTGAAATTGTACTTTCTGTTCATCGTCCCCACGTCCTTATCAAGTTTAATGGCACAAGCATAAACACTTGCCGCTTTCCTCTGGAAATGCGGTATCGTGTTTGTGTCGGAGGTTATTCAAAAACGAGTAAACGCGAAGCTTACAGGTTCTGAATAACACAAAAAACGCCCTTCGCCTGATTGGGACGAGGAGCGTTCGCTCGCGGTGCCACCCAACTTGATCGATTCGCGCGCGCGGCTCGATCCTCTTGGTTCCGCGGTAACGGGCGGATGCCGGTAAACTTAGGACACGGTCTCGCAAGACCGCTCTTGACGGGTACGCCTCGGAGTTGGATTCTCGTCATCGGCATAATCACGTATCGAATTGTTATGCTTGATTATACGCCGATCGATTCCGATGTCAAGGGACGAATTCGGCGGGTAGCCGCAAATCGAGCCACTCCGCTTCCTGCGCGGTTAAACCGACATCTAACCCCTGCAGGCTGGAACGCAGCTCTTGCGGATTGTTCGGTCCGATGATCGCGCACGTCGGATAACGCTGATGGAGAACGTACGCGAGCGCGATCTGGTTGGCGTCGCAGCCCTTGCGGTCCGCTAACTGTCTGGCACGGCGAAGACGTTCCCAATTCGCCTCGCTATAGTAGACGCGCACCGCTTCGGCGTCATCAAGCCGATCCGGCGCGAATCGCCCCGTGAAAAATCCGCCGGCTTGAGACGACCACGACAGCAGCGGCAGCTGCGAACGTTCATGCCACGCGATTTCCGACTCGCCCGCGGATACGCAACCCGCCCAACGCGGCTCGTTCGGCTTCGCCAAGCTTAAGTTAGGGCTATTGCACGAGAAGCCGATCAACCCGTGCGCCTCGGCATATTCATTCGCTTCCGCGAGACGCTCCACACTCCAATTGGAAGCCCCAATCGCGCGGCATTGCTTCGCCTCCAGCAACGCGTTCAACGATTCGAGAATATAGCCCACCGTCTTGGCCGGATCGTCGCGATGCAGCATGTAAATGTCCACGTAATCGGTCTGAAGCCGATCCAACGACTCGTTCATATCCCGCGTCATCGCTTCCAGGGTCATCCTCGGACCGTGTTCGTCCGGATGCGCTCCTTTGCCGATAAGGACGAGCTCGTCGCGATTGCCGCGTTCGCTCATCCATCTTCCGAGCGCCTTGGCACCGGAAGCGCCGTAGACGTGCGCCGTGTCGATCGCGTTGCCGCCGGATGCCGCGTAGGCATCGAGCAGCTCGGCCGACTCGGTCATTTTCTCCTCGCTAAGCATCATCGAGCCTTGAATGAGCTTGGACACCGGCTGCCTTACGCCGGCGATGCGAATCGAGGGTAGGGTTGCTTGCGTCATCGTGAGTGATCCCCCTCGAGCACGATTCTCGTTCTGCCGCGCGCGGATTCAAGGCAAGCTTCGAGAATTTTCATGTTCCGCGCGGCGTCGTCCGCCGGGAAGCTCGGAGATTGCTCTCCCCATACGGTACGGGCGAACTCATTCACCTGCAGCGTATACGTATTGACCGATGCCGGCCGTTCCGTCCGTCTTCCGTCCCGCGTTATGACGTCGAAAGCCGCATCGTCGCCGTTCGCGATAAAAGCGTGAGGAATTTCGATTCGCCCGTCCGTGCCGACGATCTCAAAGTTTTGACGGAAGTCCGCCCACATGCCGCAGTCGAACGTCAACGAGACGCCTCCCGGGAATTCCGCTAGTCCCGAAGCCATCATGTCGACGTTGCCATGCTCGGGCGAGAACAACGCATGGACGGTTACCGCTTCCGGCTCCTTGCCCATGAAGTAGCGCGCCGCGCTGAGCGGGTAACAGCCGACGTCGTAAATACCGCCTCCGCCCCACTCTTCGCGATACCGAATGTTTCCCTTATCCCCCGCGTTATTGAATGTGAACGCCCCGCGAAACGCGCGCAGCTCCCCGATTTCTCCGCTTTCGATCAAGCTTCTGATTTGCTCCATCCGAGGGTGATAGCGGTACATGAATGCTTCCGCGAGCACGACTCCCGCCTTGTCGCAGGCGTCGATCATTTCCTCGGCTTCCGCGGCTGTCAACGCCAGCGGCTTCTCGCACAGCACGTGCTTGCCCGCTTCCGCGGCGCGAATCGTCCATTCCCTATGCAGATGGTTCGGCAAAGGAATATAGACCGCGTCGATGTTCGGATCCGCGAGCAGCTCTTCATAGCTGCCGTATGCCTGTTCGATTCCGAACTTGTCGGCGACCGCTCTCGCTTTGTCGATTCCGCGGCTCGCCACCGCTTGCAACATTCCCGTCTCCGACGCTTGAATGGCCGGCATGACCGCACGCACGGCGATGCCCGCCGCGCCTATAATTCCCCATCTCAACTTCTCGCGCATGTTGATCCCCTTCCAATGACTATACGAATATTGTTATTATAAAATCATCACTACCTTTCGTATATAAAACCATTTTGAACTCGATATAACGATATTGTCATCAAGGAGGCCGAAACGCGCATGCGCATCCATTGCACGCTCCCCACTATGGAGCCGAGTCCATACGTGATTCTGCCGGAGTCCGTCGGCCGCTATTCGGCCATGCCCGAGCATTACGCATATCGCGCGTCCGGAGCTTTGCCGTTCTTCAACCTGCACGTCGTCGCCAGCGGCGAAGGTTACGTGGAAGAAGACGGAGAGCGGCGACTCCTGCAAGCCGGAGACGCCTTCTTCTACTTTCCTAACGAAACGCAAAAATACGGTTCGAGCGAGCACGAACCGTGGGACGTGTATTGGATTCATTTTTACGGGACGCTTATTCCGGAGTTGTTGACGCAGCAAGGCTTCCGAGGTTCGACCGTATGGTCGATCCACCGGCCGGAGCGACTTCTTTACCATTTCGAATCGCTTATGCAAGAAGCGCAAGAGGGCACGCTGTTGCGGCCGGCCGCGCTGTCGTCGTTAACGTACGGCATACTCGCGGAATTTATTGCCGAAGCCGTTCCGTACCGCGCAAGACGAGCGACGAATTCGGACGCCGATCTGGCGGTCCTCGTGCCCGCGATGCAGCGAGCGGCATGCGAGCCGTTCTCTTTGGAACGCTGGGCAAGCGAGGCGAACGTCAGCACCCACTACTTTTGCAAGCTGTTCCGCCGGAACATGCAGATGTCGCCGATGGACTTCATTACGCTATGCCGCATCCGCCGCGCCAAACAACTGCTTTTGGACGACCCAGAGCAATCCGTGCAGCAAGTCGCCGACGCCTGCGGTTACCCGAGCGCGAGCTATTTCATTAAGCGGTTCAAGGAAAAGGAAGGCGTAACGCCCGCGGCTTACCGGATGCTGCACGGACGTTAACGACGCGAAGTTTAGCGGTTCAAAATATTGTCTTCGAGCACGGCGAACTTATCTCCGTACTCCTTGATAATATGCTTCTCCCCCCACGCGCATAGGGAGTCCAAAATGGCCTTCAGGCTCCCGCCATAATCGCTAAGCTCGTATTCAACCTTGGGCGGCACTTGGTTATAAACGATCCGATTGACGATGCCGTCCTCTTCCAATTCCCGAAGCTGTTGGGTCAGCATCTTTTGCGTGATGGCCGGCATAAGCTTCTTCAGGTCCCCAGTCCGCTTCTTGCCGTGTGTCAGATGGCACAAAATAACGCATTTCCACTTGCCGCCGATAACCTCCAGCGTTGCCTCCACGGATATATTGTATTTTTTCTTCGGTTCGGTTACTTTCTCCACTTGTTTCTCCTCCTACGCCGAGTCCCTATTACCTTCATAGGAACTTCAAAGTAACTATGATACTGTAAAGTACGTACTATCCATCCTAAACCTTAGCACGCATAATAGCACTTACCGGCCGGATATCGCAACACAGAAGAGGGAGAACGATGCTTGAACAGCAAAGAAACAACACGATGGCCTTGCTGGCGTTAGCCATTAGCGCTTTTGCCATCGGAACGACCGAATTCATAAGCGTGGGCTTGCTACCGCTTATTGCCGATGACTTGCATATATCCGTCACGACCGCGGGATTGACGGTTTCCTTATACGCACTAGGCGTCACGTTCGGTGCGCCGGTGTTAACGTCGCTAACTTCGCGCATGTCCAGAAAAACATTATTGCTGGCCATCATGGTCGTGTTCATCGCTGGCAACACGCTTGCCGCCGTATCGAGCGGAATCGCCATGCTGCTGATCGCGCGCGTCGTATCGGCGTTGTCGCACGGCGTATTCATGTCGATCGGCTCCACGATCGCGGCGGACCTCGTGCCGGAGCAACGCAGGGCAAGCGCCATTGCCATTATGTTCTCCGGACTTACGATAGCGACGGTGACAGGGGTTCCGCTAGGCACGTTCATCGGGGAACAACTCGGATGGCGGGCCGCGCTCGTCGCGATCGTCGCCATTGGCGTATTGGCTTTTGCGGCTAACCTGATACTAGTGCCAGCGAATTTGCGCAAGGGCTTGCCCATGCGCATCAGCGATCAAATCAAGCTTGTAACGAACAGCAGGCTTTTGCTCGTATTCCTCATTACTGCGCTAGGTTACGGAGGCACGTTCGTCGTCTTCACCTATTTATCCCCATTGCTCAGAGAAATATCGGGCTTCGGAGCAGGTACGATTAACGTAATTCTGCTTGCGTACGGAATCGCGATCGCCGTCGGCAACGTCATCGGCGGCAAAGCCGCCAACCGTAACCCGATCCGGGCGTTGCTATATATGTTCGTCGCGCAGACCGTCGTTCTATTCGCATTGTCGTTCGCCGCTCCATACCAGGCCGCTTCGCTTATCGTAATCTTCCTGATGGGTTTGTTTGCCTTCATGAACGTGCCCGGCCTGCAAGTGTACGTCGTGATGCTTGCCGAACGGTTCGCCCCGCAGGCAAAGGACGTTGCTTCAGCGGTCAATATCGCCGCGTTCAACGCCGGCATTGCGCTCGGCGCTTATCTGGGAGGCATCGTAGCCCGCGAATGGGGCATTATTCATACGACGTGGGTCGGAGCTTTAATGGTATTAGGCGCGGTGCTGCTAGCCGCGCGTGCCCGCTACTTGGACGACAAAGACAGAAATCCCGCCGCGATTCATCGGGCACATCGCATGGAGGAATCTCATCATGATTAACCATCTGCAAGACACCGTAACGCTCCATAACGGCATTAAAATGCCGGGTCTCGGACTCGGGGTATTCAAAGTGGAAGAAGGCGAAACGCTAGTGCAAGCGGTCAAGACGGCGATCGCCCACGGGTACCGCAGCATCGATACCGCGGCGATCTACCAGAACGAACGCAGCGTAGGTCAGGGGATCAAGGAAGCTTTGTCGGAAAGCGGCCTTCGGCGGGACGACCTCTTCGTGACCTCGAAAGTATGGAACGCCGATCTCGGCTATGACGCCACGTTGGCTGCTTATCAAGGGAGCCTGGACAAGCTCGGCCTCGACTATCTCGACCTATACCTCATTCATTGGCCCGTCAAAGGCAAATATAAAGAAGCATGGAGAGCGTTGGAGACGATCTACCAAGAAGGCCGGGTGAAGGCAATCGGCGTCAGCAACTTCCAGATTCATCATCTGGAAGACGTCATGCAGGACGCGCGCATTAAACCGATGGTCAATCAGGTCGAATTCCATCCGCACCTAACGCAAAAAGAGCTGCTCGCCTTCTCGAAGGAGCAAGGCATTCAGCTCGAAGCGTGGTCGCCGCTTATGCAAGGAGAGCTTCTCGATAACGACGTACTGAAAACGATCGCGTCCCAATGCGGTAAGTCCGTCGCGCAAGTTATTCTACGCTGGGATATTCAACACGGCGTAGTAACGATTCCGAAGTCTACGCAGGCTTCGCGTATCGTAGAGAACGCTTCGCTGTTCGACTTCGAATTATCGCAGGAGCAGATGGAGCAAATCGACGGATTGAACCTCAACCAACGCGTCGGTCCCGATCCGGACAACTTCGATTTCTGAATAAATAAAGCATACCCGATCCGCCGCTATGGCGCGAGTCGAGCATGCTTTATTTTAGTTCCGAAGCGAGAAACGAATCGTCTTCACTTCGAACGGAGTGAACGACAACGAGTAAGCATTAGAACCGCTAGCCGAGATGTCGGCGAGTTCAGCCTGCTCCATCATATCCGTCTCGCCAGCCCGATCCGTCTCGAATCCGCAGACGATCGCGCATCGGGTAGACGCGCCTTTCGCTTCGTACAGTCTTGCAACGATGTCCCCTGAGCCGTCTTCGGCCAGCTTCACCGTATCGATGATGACGTTGTCGCGATCGCATTTGATAAGCTCAAATGCCGGTTGATCGGCAAAGCGGCTTCCGCTGCCCGGTACCGCGACCACGGGACAGTTCAGCTCGTACGCTTTCCGGATGACCGGATTGCCCATGAAGCCGTCGTTCCAGACGTGAAGCGCGTAGACGAATTCGTGCACGCCTTCGTCCGCCCGATCGTCGGGATAAGTAGGCGATCGAAGCAGCGTCAAATTCATCGATTGGCCAAGTACGTTCAGACCGTACTTGCAGTCGTTCAGCAACGAGAAGCAGCGATCGCCTTCGACGAGCGAAGACCATTTGTGCTGGTTCACCTCGAACCGGTCGGCGTCATGCGGACGCGACAAGTGCGTCGGACGCTTCACGTAGCCGAACTGAATTTCATGCAACGCTTCCCGCGAGCGCAAATTCGTCTCGAAGCCGACCTTCAGCAGCTTGTGCTTCTCTTTCCAATCGATGCGCGTATGGAACTCGACCGTCCGGCTTCCCGCTTCCAACCGGATTTCCTGAATGAGCACGGAGCGGTTCAACACGCGCTCGACGCGAAGCGTCGCATAGTGCGGTTGCTCCGCAACGACGGTCATGCGCGCCGGCTCCGACAGATCGATCCGCGAAGACGCGTACCGGCGATCGATCTCCCAGGCATCGTAGTTCGAAGTTTGGTCCCGATACATCAAGAACCGGTTGCCCGTTCCTTGCAGCCATTCCGAGTTCGACTCCTTGTCGAACAAGCTGAAGATCTCTCCGTATTCATTGAAGCGAACGGCGAGTTTATCGTTCTCCAGCGAGCTTGGAGTGGCGTGAACGGCATACGGAACCGCCATCGCAGCCGTCGCAGTCACCGCAACTTCGGCTTCAGCCTCATCGCCTGCAATGCTAACGGTGACATACCCCATGGACGGTAACTGTACGCGCACGGGTACCGATGCCTTCTCTCCGGCTTTCGTCGGAAGCTGGACGATCGCCGTTCGCTCCCAAGGAAGCGAGTTGAACACGGTGTAAGTGCCGTCTTCAGCCGAACCGCCTCCGCCCGTTAGCGCTGCCTGCGCTTCAGACCTCAGCCTTCCGACTTCCGCCAACAGCCGCTCGTATTCCCGCTCCGCTTCTACATGTACCCGCGTAATCGAGGTTCCCGGCAGAATATCATGGAATTGCAGCAGCAACAGCGTCCGCCAAGCATCGTCGAGCGCTTCCTTCGGATACGCAAGCTTGCCTTGCAGCGACGCGATCGTGCTCCACAGCTCGACTTCCCGGAGAAGCAGCTCCGTCTTGCGGTTGCCCGTCTTCATCTTCGCTTGGGAAGTCAACGTGCCGCGATGCGCAGGGTAGTAGAGCTCTCCCGCGTAATGCGCGTCCGGCATGCCGCGTGCAACTTGATCCTCGAAATAGTCGATCGGCGAGCTGATTACCGTACGCGGTACGCCCTCGAGATCGCCCATCCGGCGAAGGAACTCCAAGTCGTCGCGGTTCGCTCCCCCGCCGCCGTCGCCGTAACCGAACTGGACGAGCCGCGTCGAGATGCCGTCCTTCTGAATGCGCTCATTCCATTGGAATTGCGCATACGAGACGTCGGTCGGGTTCGGGAACGGTCCGTAGTCCAGCAAATGAACCGGTACGGAAGAGCCGTCGATGCCTTCCCAAGTAAACGTATTATAAGGGAACGGATCGGCGACGTTGTCGTACGTCTGGAACATCTTGACCGAGGCGAAGTACTTAATGCCGCTCTTGCGCATGATCTGCGGCAGATTGCCCGAATAGCCGAATACGTCAGGCAACCACAGCATCTCGTTGTCTACGCCGAACTCCTCCCGGAAGAACCGCTTGCCGTAAAGGAACTGACGGACCATGCTTTCTCCGCTCGGGACGTTCGTGTCCGGCTCGACCCACATGCCGCCCTCGGGAATAATTCTGCCTTCGGCCACGTACTTCTTGATCCGAGCGTACAGCTCCGGATACAGTCGCTTCGCCAAATCAAACAAATACGGCTGGCTTTGCGTGTAGCGGTATTCCGGATACTGGTCCAGCAGCGCCAGCTGATTGGACATCGTGCGCGCGATTTTGCGCTTCGTCTCTTCGATCGGCCACAGCCACGCGATGTCCAGATGCGATTGCCCCATCATGAACAGCTTAGGCGCGGTCGAACCGTTGACGCATGCGAGCAGAGGATTCAAGATCGCCCGCCCTTGCAACGCGACACCCCGCAGCTTCGGGTCGGACACGGACCAATCCAACTCCGCGATCAACCGGCTGAAGCCGCGATCGATCTCGGCGACCCGCAGCTCGCTCGGCGCAAGCCCGTTACGCAGTTGATACAGCACGTTCAAATCGATGAAGAACTGATACAACTCTTCGTTCACGACGTGCGCGACCGACCGGCCTAACTCCGGTTGTCCCCCGCGATCGTGCCCGCCATACGCCTCGGCGACGATCTCGTAAACATCGCCCGGCACGCCCGACGTCGTCACCGTAATGCTGTCGTGCTGCAAATCGATCGCGCCCGCTAGCTTACCGTTAACATACACCGTGCTTTCCGCTCCGAACGCCAGCTTGAGCGAGATACGCTCGCCTGCGGCTTCCAGCGGAACCGTGAACGATCCGCGAAACCAGGCGTAACCCCACTTTTCGCCCCACTTCGTACCGGGCTCGATCGGACCGAACGGTCCCGCGATCGCGGTCTCGCAGCTCATCCACTCGTTCGCTTCGTAATATCGTAACGCCACCTGACCGATCGGACGGTAGATGAGACGATCTTTCTCTCTCAACCATTTTTCAATATGGAATAGTCTCTCTCTGGCATGCATGTCGTTATCCTCCGCGTCTCCTAGATGGGGTTCTTGTTAGCCCTTGGTCGCCCCAGCCGTCAACCCTTTCACGAGCGCTTTCTGGAATAGGATGAAAATAACGAGGACGGGAAGCGTCGTCACGATGCCCGAAGCGTTAAGCGGACCCCACTGAATGCCCGATCTCGTAATGAAATTGTTGATGCCCGCAGGTAATGTCCGCATTGCGTCGTCGCTGACGAACGTCATGGAAATGAGCATCTCTTGCCAGACGGTAATGCAGACGGTCAAGCCGACCGCGACCAATCCGGACCTGGCGAGCGGCAAAACCATGCGCACGAGAATGCCGAACGAAGAACAGCCGTCGATCGTCGCCGCTTCGTCTATGTCTTTCGGAATGCTTTTGAAATAGCCGGTCAATAACCAGATGGCCATCGGCGTAAGAATCGCGCAATAAGTCAGGATGATGCTAGTAAAAGAATTCAGCATGTCGAGCTTGCCCCACATAATGTAGAGAGGCACGATCAGCGTAGTTAGCGGCATGACTTGCGCGAACAAAATCGTAATGAAATAAGCGACTTTGCCGCGGAATTGATAGCGAGTGACGCTGTACGCCGCGAGGCTGGCCACCGTCAGAACGATGAACACGGTCGCTGCCGCGATCACCATGGAGTTATAAAAGTAGGTCGGAATTTCAGAGTTGCGAAAGACGTTCGTATAATGGGCCCAGCTGAAATGCTTCGGGAAAATCGTCGGCGGAGACGCGAAAATCTCGTCGCTCGGTTTAAGGGAAGTCGCGAGCAGCCAATATAACGGGAATAAAATCACGATGCCGATAACGAGCATGATTAACGCATGACTTCCGTGCCTTATGTTTCTCATAGCTGCCGTCACTCCCTAATAGACTTCAGCATCGAACGCATGTAAGGCGAGCAAATGATGCCGATCAGCACGAGACTGACGATCGCCATGGCGGAAGATTTACCGAAGTCGAAAAATTCGAATGCAAGACGGTACGTATAGATAGGCAGCGTCGACGTCGCGTCGAGCGGTCCGCCCTTCGTCGTCACCCAGATCAAGTCGAAATAATTAAGCGTCCAGATCGTTGTAATGACGCCCGTCGCGCCGATCATCGGACGCAAATGCGGCAGCTTGACGTAACGCACGATGCCCCACCATCTGGCTCCGTCGATTTTCGCCGCCTCGATCTGATCGCCCGGAATGTCCTGCAAGCCGGCAAGCAGCATAAGGAACCAGAACGGGAACGCCTTCCACGTGTTGACGAAGATGAGCGTCCATAGCGCGCGGTTGCTCGAGCCGAGCCAAGAGATATTGTCGTTAGTCAGATGCAGAAACTTCAGCACCTCGTTAATAATTCCGGTGTCGGTCTGCAGCATCCAGCTCCACATGAGCGCCGTTACGACGCCCGGAAGAACCCACGGCAACAACAGAATCGAGCGCAGAACGCCTTTGCTGCGACGTCGTTCGTCGACGTACAACGCGCATAGTAAACCAATGACCATTTGCAGGGCGACGCCTGCCACGGTCCATATAATCGTCGTTGTCATGACCTTCGTGAACACATCGTCCGTCAAAACCGACTTAAAGTTATCGAAGCCGTTAAACGGCCTATCCGGTCTGCTCAGCTGCCAGCGGTGAACGCTGACGTACAGGTTGTAAAAGAGAGGATAAGCAAGCAGCCCGACGATGATGACGATGGAAGGCAGCAGATATAGGTAAGGAACGGTTTTTCGGAAAAGCCGTTTTTGGTTCATATTCATGTCTCCCAGGTTGTTCGATTGACAAAGGGCAGAGGAAGCTTCAATCCTCCTCTGCCCTTATGCCGACTAGCGGTTTACTTATTTGGCTGCAGCGATTTCTTTGATCTTGCCTTCGAGATCCGCGACGGCTTCGTCTACCTTTTGCCCGCCGACGATGACTTTCGTAACCGTGTCGTATACAGCGGCGTCGATTTCTTTGTAGAACAACGTCTTCGGTTGCGATTGTCTTGCGAATTTAATTTGATCCATGAAGATCTTGTACGCCGGATCGGTCGCGAACTTGGATACCGCGAGCGAAGCGTTGTTAGCGGGAACGTCGCTCATCGTGCGAGCGTTGAAGTCAACGGAAGTGAGCAGTTGCGCCAGCTTGATCGCTTGCTCCGGATGCTTGCTGTTCGCCGATACTCCGATGCCGAAGCCGCCGCCGAAGGAACCGTCCGGCGCGCTTTCGTTCATTTTCGGTACGAGCGATTGACCGATCCATGCAGCGCCTTTGATGTCCGGATTTTGATCCGTGACCCACGTTCCGGCGATGACCATAGCGACTTTCTGTTGCGCGAACAGCGTGCCGACTTTCAAATGATCAAGCGTCGCGTAGTCGGATTCGTAAGCGGGTTTCATGTCCGCAAGCGTTTGCAGGTAGCCTTTGAAGGCTTCCGTGTTAACCGTCGGCGTAATGGCGCCGGCTGCGTCCACGCTGATGATGTTGCTGTCCGACGCGGTGAACAAGCTTTGCGCCGGGAATTCTTTAAGGCCGAGGTCCATGCCGTAGCCGGCCGCGTCCGTTTTCTCTTCGATTTGCAGCGCGTCGGCTTTCAGTTCCGCCCAAGTTTTCGGCGGCGAGTTCGGATCGAGGCCCGCTTTCGTGAAGAGGTCTTTGTTATACCAGAGAACGCGAGCATCCGTCGTGTACGGAAGCGCCATATTCTTGCCGTTCCATTTGTACATCGAGAGGATACCCGGGAAGTAATCGCCGAATGCCGCAGCATCCATCTTCGAACCCAGATCCAGCAAGTAGCCGGAGTTCGCGAACGTCGGGAAGTCCGGGTTGTTCACGATGAATACGTCTGGCGCGTTGCCGGAAGCGAACATGACTTTGTATTTCGTCTCCCAAGTGCCCCACGGGTCGCTTTGGAAATCGACCGTATAGCCCGGGTTGTCGCTCTCGAACTTCGCTTTCAGTTCTTCGAATACCGGAGCGTATGCCGGATCCGCCGTCCATTCCGAGAAGCCGTAGTACACGAGCGTTTCTTTCTTGCCGGAATCTTGGGAAGGTTCTGGCGTAGTGCTTGCGGAGGAGGAAGATGAAGCCGTATTGCTAGGCGATGCATTGCTGCTGTTGTTGTCGCTGTTGCCGCATGCCGTCGCGACGAGCGCCGTAACAGCCGTGATCAACAGAACGTTCGAGAGCTTGCCGAAGCTTTTTTTCATTGTCTGCTATCCCCTTTGTAGATTGTTTATATTGTAGCACGCCGTTTCGACACTCCGTAACGACAGCGCTTACAATCGGGTGAAAAAAATGATTCCTTCGTGTGCTTCTCCTGATGTCCCTTGCTCGACTTCGTTTAACAACTGTGTCACTTAGTTGATACAACATACCTTAATCTGTGTTACTTTTACAACGTAATCTTAAAATAAAGCGCATTCTGTGTCAATACATATTTATAATTTGATTTTATATTAATACAGTTGATACAAAAACAAGAAGACCCCGGAACGTATCCGGGGTCTTCTCGCCTTTACTAACGCTACTTTTTCAAAAACTCGTCGATCTGGCGTTGCTTCTCTTGGATGATCTTATCCACTCCGGCTTTCTTGAGCTTGGAGAGGAACTCCGCGTAACGATCCAGCAGCTGCGCTTCCGTGCCCGAGCCGCTCTCCAGTACTTTGCGATACTCGGTGACCACCGCGTTAACTTTGGAAATTTCGGACTTCACCGCATCCGGGTTAAACTCGAAGCCCGCGATGACGGATTTGACGAAATTGTTCGGATCGGTGATGAAGGCGATCGATTGTTTATCCGTCTCCGTCGCCGTCGCCGGAATACGCGCGTTTTTCCACGGCGTGACCATCCACCATTCGTTCTGGAACACCTTCGTGCGGTCGAGACCGTCGGGATATTTGAATTGGTTGTCGCCGACAGCGATGAAATCTTGCCCTTCGATACCATACAAGTAGTTGTCGCGGATATCTTTGTCCGCGTAGATCAGGTTAAGCAGCATGAGCACGCGCTCCGGATTTTTGGACGACGGGGACAGCACCGTAAAGTTACCGGCCTTGAACGAGCTGACCATCTTAACTCCTTGCTCCATGAACACTTGCTCGAACCGAGCGCCCGGCTCGATCTTGGAAATGGTTGCCGTGCGATCCCCGAGCGAGCCCTCTGAAGGGTTTCCGATCGATCCGATCGTTTTCGCGTCCGTGTTGGTTTCGTTCACGACCGTAGCCTTGTTATTCAAGGAGTCTTTGTCGACGAGTCCGCCGTTAAAGCCTTTGTTCGCGTAGAGCAGCACGTTCTTGTAATAATCGGTCTCGAATTGGTTAATGACCTTAGGCTCGTTGTTCAGCAGCATTCCCGGCGAGTTGAAGTCGTTGCTCGGAATATATTCCCGTTGCATGCCAAGGAACGCAAGCGCCTGATAGTTGCCCGTGAATTCGCCGTTCAACCGCCCGATGCGGGTCGGATCGGCCGCGACCGCCTTGAACGCGAAGTCTTGCACGTCTTCCTTCGTCTTGAGATTATCGGCCGAATAACCTAATTTCTCCGCTATATCCGCCCGATAGACGAACGCCATCGGATATTCTAGCGGTCCGGGTACGGGGATGCCGTAGATTTTGCCATTATAGCGGTTCGTGTTGACGTATTCCGCCGACAGTCCGTTATAGAGATCCGGCGCATATTTCTCGAACAGGTCGCTAATGTCCATCGCGCCGCCCTTGGAGAGAACTTGCGCGTAGTTTTGCCACCAGCCGTCGTAATAGAAGTCGAAGCTCTCGCCCGCGGCGAGCTTAACTAGAATTTGGTCCTTATAGCTATCCCAAGGAATGTACTGGACATCCAGCGTCGCTTGGATTTTCTCGGTGAGTTTGTCGTTGAGCGCCTTCATGACGTCGTCGTAGTGCTGCGGCTTGTCGCCGGGTAGCAGCAGCTTGAGGCTGACTTGATCCAGCTTCGCCGGAGCAGCCGACGGGGACGGTTCGTCTTTCGGGGTATCGCTCGGCTTCGCGCTTACCGCTGGCGACGAGGCTGCGGCACTCTCTTTATTATTGCCGTTATTGCCCGAGCAACCTGCCAATACGAGAATGATAGCTAGCGATAGCCATGTTGCCTTGAAGAAACGCGTCTTCATCGGTTCATAACCTCCCATGATTTATATGCTATACCGAGTAACGGTCTATAGCCAAGCTTAATATTCGGGCACTAGCCCTTAATGCTGCCGATCGTCAATCCTTTGACGAAAAACTTCTGAATGTACGGATATACGAGGAAAATCGGACCGATCGACACCATCGTCGTCGCCATCTGCACGCCGTTCGCCGGCACTTGGATAAATTTCGACGTGTCTATCTGGCTGGAAATGAACGTGAGATTGGATATCATCTTCTTGAGCAGCAACTGGACGGGCATAAGCTTGTCGGACTCGATGAAGTTGAGCGACAACCACCAGTCGTTCCAATAGGAGAGGGCGTAAAACAACCCGATCGTCGCGAGGCCCGGCGTCGACAGCGGGACGACAATGTTCAAGAACGCCCGAAAATGGCTTGCGCCGTCGATGCGCGCCGACTCCGTAATCTCCCTCGGTATCGTCTCGAAGAAGCTTTTGAGCACGAACATATTGAACGGGTTCACGAGATAAGGAACGATGAGCACCCAGAGCGTATCTTTCAGGTGCAAATATTTGGTGATCAGGATATACCAGGGCACGAGTCCGCCGCTGAAAAGCATCGTAACGAGCACATAACCGAGAATGACGCCGCGGAACTTCATTTCTCTTTGCGCCAGCGGATAAGCGAGCAGACTCGTTACGATCAGCGCGAATATCGTTCCAAGCACCGTCACGGTCGTGCTGACGAAAAACGATCGCATGACCGAGTTGAGCTGGAACACCGTCTCGTACGAGAAGAACGTGAAATGTTTAGGGATAAGCGCGAAGCCGACATCCTTCAAGCGGTCTTCCGATTCAAAGGAGCTTCCGAGCACGATAAGGAACGGTATCAGGCAGACGATGCCGAACACGGTAAAGAGCGCGTAATTGAACGCGTTGAAAATCCGGAAGCCGAGCGATTTATGTTCGACCACTGTATTGCTCCTTTCTGACGTAAGCGAGGTTAGTAGAGGACGCCTTTGTTATCGTCGCTGAGCTTCTTCGAAATCCAGTTCGCGGCGACGACCATCACGAAGCCCATGAACGATTGGTACAAGCCGACCGCGGACGTCATGCCGAAATCGCCGTACGTGCGCATCGAGCGGAACACGTAAGTATCGATGACGTCGGTCGTCGGATATAATTGGCCGTTATCGCCGACGAGCGCGTAGATCATTCCGAAGTCCCCGTAGAAAATCCGACCGACCGCCAATATGATCAGGATTAGAATCGTCGGCCGCAGCTGCGGAAGCAAAATCCGCATGATTTGTTGCAGCCGGTTTGCTCCGTCAATTCGGGCGGCTTCATAATATTCCGGATTGATGCCGGCGATTGCCGCCAAGTAGATGACGAGTCCGTAGCCCGTCGATTTCCACAAATATACGATGACGAGAATCGCGGGCCACAACCCCGGCGAATTCATGAAGTCGACGCGGTCGATGCCCACGCTAGTCAATACGCCGTTGATGATGCCCCGCTCCGACGAGAGGAACGTCCCGAGGAACAGCGAGACGACGATCCAGGAGATGAAGTAAGGGAAGAAGATGAACGTCTGGAAAATGCGGGCGCTCAGCTTGCTGCGTATTTCGTTCAGCAGGATCGCGGCTACGACGGCGGCCAACGTCCCGAACAAGATGAACAGCGCGTTCAGGAACAACGTGTTGTACGTAATCCGGTACAAGTCGGGCGACGTGAAGAAAAACTCGAAGTTATCGAAGCCCGCCCAAGGGCTTCCCAAGATGCCGTCCTTGAAATTGTAGTTTTTGAATGCGATGATGACCCCGAACATCGGCAAATAACTAAAGACGAAGAAGAACAGGATGCCGGGTAACGCCATGAGATAGAAGGCGCTGTTGTCGGACCTCGTCAGCTTGCCGCGGAGTCGCCGGGTAACGGCTTTCATCGGGTAACCTCCTCTGCCTAATGACTCCTTGCCCCCTCATATTGGGCCATGCAACAGCTTCGCGACTACTCCGAAATCCGCTTATCTCTCAGAAATCCCGCGAATCGGGAGATATTACAGTCCCTATCGCGCATCTGAGTCGACAGGAGGCCATAACAAAGAAGAGCCCGGCTGAATGCCGGGCCCTTCGATCGGGTGTTCATTTTAATAACTCAGTCGTGCCGCGCTATTCCTATCGTCCGCGGCCGTTTCCCTTCAGTAACTTCACACTTCGCATGCCTCCAACCTCGCCACATGAGGCTACAGCGCCAAAACTCGGCTTCGCACGATTCTAACCTCGCCACATGAGGCTACAGCGGCGAAACTCGGCTTCGTACGATTCTAACCTCGCCACATGAGGCTACAGCGGTGAACACGGGGATCCCGCCGCGCTATTCCTCGTCATTCCGCTCCGCCATGTTGCTTACGATACGCGTTCGGCGTCATGCCGAACTCTTTCTTGAATACGAAATAGAAATAATTGCTGGAGCTGAAGCCCGCCATCGCGGCGATATCGTTGATCAGCGCGTCCGACTTCTCGATCAGCTCCTTCGACCGTTGCAGCCGCTTTCGGTTAATGTACTCGTGGACGGAGAAGCCGATGCTATCGTTGAACAGCTTGTTTAAGTAGCTGACCGAATACCGCAAATGCTCCGCCACGTCGTTTACCGAGAACTCAACCCGCGAATAGTTCGCGTCGATGTATTGGACGCCTCTCTCTATCGTGCCCGCCGCTTTGGCGATTTTGCCCTCTTCCTTATGCTCGATGAACCCGACGAGTATTTCCGTCACGCATGCGCTCATATCGTCCGCCGTCTCCACTTGCGACAACTTCGCGTACAGCTCCTCTTCGTTCAGCGCGCGCCGCGGCGCGAGCTTCTGCGGCATCGCTTGCATCGCTTTAGCGACGTTCGCGACTATGCGCGCCAATACCGCGTAAGGGTCTCGGCAAGGGTGTCGGTCCAGCGCGAGCAACAAGCCGTCGACCGCTTCCTTCGTCTTGTGCGGACGGCCGAGCCGAAGCTCGTCGAGAATCGCCTTCTCCCGATCGTAGGACGCTTCCTCCGTTTGGCCGAACAGCCGATCATGCACATGCACGGCGCCCGGTCCGCGGAACAGCCGGCAATGCGTGGCGGAAAGCGCGCTTTCGTACGAATAATCGGCTTCGGACAAAGCCTCGACGGTGTCGCCGATGCCGACCGTGACGCCAAGCTTCAAATACTCGCCGACGTTGTGTTGCAATTGCCGTACGTCGGCAATTAGCGCGTCCTCCGATAAGCTGGACGCATCGACGAGAACGGCAATCTGATCCTCGCCGATCTCGACGGCGATCGGACGGCAGGCGCCCGCGAACGTCTCTTCGGCGATATTCCGCATGGCGTAGCGGAATAGGTAACGGCTCTCTTGATCATAGCGGTTCTCGAACGCCCGATAGCCGTCGATCCGGCACAGCACGACGCGAACGCGCTCGGCGTCGCCCAAGGCGAGCCGGTGCTCCTTCACCCAACGATTCAGCGCTATGCGGCTATCCTTGTGGCCGAGCAGCAAACTGCGCAACAGCTGATCCCTTAGCAATAGCCGCATTCTCGAAGACGCGATGCCCAGCGATTCGTTGTCTTTGATCACATTGGCGAACACGCGGGAGATCGTTGCCAGATCCCCGTCCTTCGCGGTATCCGGCGCGCCTCTCAACTGCTTCTTGGCGAATTGGGCGAGCGATTGGATCGGGACGTACAGCCGCTTGGACAGCAGCACCGATAACAACAAGCTCAACGCGATAAGCATGCCGCTTCCGATCATCGTCAGCTCGCGAATCCGGATGAGGCTGCCGAAAAGCTTCGTGTACGGGTAAAGGCTTACGTAAGTGAAACCGGTGCTCTCCAAGTTCGTTCGTTGATAAGCCAGCACGTATTTTTCCCCGTCGATGTTCTCGATGAAGGTACCATTTGGAGAGCTGGATTCGGCGATTGCCTGTTGGTATTTGAACTTGCCTTTCTCGTTCGCTAGGGAAGGCATGCCCGCGGACGTCACGAACGAGCCGTCGTCCTGCAAAATGAACAGCTTATTAATCGGATCGCTCGACAGCTCGGACAGCATATTTTGCAGCTGGTCGTCGTCGATGTTGATAATCATAGCCCCTTCGATGTAGTCCGCTCGCGAAGAAGGCTCCGACAAGAGGAGCGAAAGCGTCGGTGCGCCTTCCGGTTTGCTGGGCATCGCGTGTCGCAGCAGAAACGGGATTTTCGGGGAACGGTAATGAAAATCGCGCACGATCCCGGTCATTTCCGTATCCGGAAATTGGTCGATGCGCTTATTTGAATACGCCGTAGATACGACGACGTCCAATTGCGTGTTGTACAAGTAAATCGAATGAACGATCGGATTGGACTGAATGAAGCGGTTCAGCCGGTTCGCCAGCTTGAATTGGTTATAGACGTCCATTTCGTCGCCGGAGAACATCGCGGCGTAAATCGTATCGTCGTAATACAAGTCAAGCCCGCCCTTGATCGTAGACGTGTACAAATAATTGGACACGTTCTGCGTCTGGGCGAGCAGCTTGTGGGAGAGCCGGTCTATTTCTTCCTTCATGATTCTGTCCGATTGAAAATAGTAGAGGCCGAACACGACGACGACGTTCAGGATATTGAGCACGATGAACGACAATAGCAGCTTCACGTACGTGCTTCTTTTTAACGATAAGGATGCGTTCCTCAGCAATTTCAACGGTTTCATCGTCGCTCCCCCTCCCGTCGTCCCGCATCGGCTAAGCCCAATTTACCAGCGATCCAAGCCTAGCAGCTTGCGCCCCAGCCCCGAGAGCTGAGGGCGGCTTGCGTTATTGTTGCGTTCCCAGCCTCTCGGATCCTTCGGCAGGAAAGTAGATTCATACGCCTCGAACGCGCGAATCCGCGCTTCCGTCTCTATCGGATCGTCCTGGTTCGCCGGGGACATGAGAATATATTGGGCGAATCGGATGTCGTTCGAGAGATTTTCGCCGTTGCCGTGCGGAAGCAAGGCATCCCAGATAAGCAAGTCGCCGGCTTCCCCCGGAATAGGCGTAATCTCGTAACCTTCCAAGTTCGGAATCGTCGGGTTACGGTCGGCCGGCTGGCGGGCGATGTACCCTTCCAGGTCGCGATAGATTTCGGGCACGCATTGGAAGCCGCCTTGGTTGGCCGCGGTGTCCGCCAA
Source organism: Cohnella yongneupensis (assembly GCF_042655785.1). Classification (NCBI taxonomy): domain Bacteria; kingdom Bacillati; phylum Bacillota; class Bacilli; order Caryophanales; family Paenibacillaceae; genus Cohnella; species Cohnella yongneupensis. The sequence goes on along the minus strand of NZ_JBHSNC010000059.1, from coordinate 18,852 downwards.
ATACAGAACGCCTTGCAGCCCGCTCTCGCCTACGCGCATCGGGAACTTCAAATTCGACGTATCCCGGTCCCAGTGAATGAAGCTTTGGTTCAGCTTCAGATGACTTTCCCGCTTCGGCAGCTTCATGTTGACCCGATCGAGCGACACCCACAGCTTCTCTTCGCCGAGCAGCTCCTTGAACACTTCGTATACTTTCGGATACATACGATTGTCCCACAACGTCTGATCATGGAAGAACGGAAGCATCCCCCGCTCCTGATCCTCGAAATAATCGTCCGCGCCTTCGGCGGGGGTATACCAGCCTTCGCGGTCGTCCGGGCTTTTGCCGACGAATTCGAAAATGCGCCGAACCGTCTTCTCGCACAGTTCCCTAGGTACGGCATTTTTCACGAGCACGTATCCGTTGTTATTGAAAAACTCCAAATAAGAGCCTGGTTTGCTTTCAGCCTGCATTGCCATTTCCTCCCTTGAACGATACCATACTCGTAAATATTGGGAAAGCGCTTCCTTATAGCTTCAACGACGAGCGTATCTCCAACGTCCGCTTGTTCCATTGCTCCGTCGCCGAAATCATGTCGCTCACGTCCCCGTCCTCGAAAATGATTTTGTTGCCGAGGCCGTTCCACTGGTATTCGCCGTAAGCCGGAATCATATAGCCCATTTCGGGAATACCATTATCGCGCGAAATTTTTACCGCTCCCGTGTTTTTGCCCTTCCAGAGCGGAATTTGGTCGGTGTAGGCGTCAAGCTCGGGATCGATGATCGCGGCGTTGTTGCCTTGCTCCATTTTCCACTTCTGAATTTCCTTCGAGAATTGGAAGCTGATGTACAAGAACGCCTCGTCCTTGTGCTTGGAGCCCGCGAGCAGCGTCATAGGACCGTAGATGCTGTAGCCCGGCTGACCGGACGCCCCCTTCGGGAACGGCAAAATATCCCAATCGAAATTCGCGTTTTTCCACAAGTCCGGAATGTTCCAGCTGCCCCCGATCGCGAGACCCGTCTTGCCGTTCAAGAAGTTCGACACGACGTCGCCCTGCGTTTTGGCGTCCGCGTAGGACAGTATCGAACCGTCCGTCGTGACGAACGACTTCAGCCAGCGAAAATCGTCCATGACGCCCGGAGTGTTCATCAAGCTCTGGGACAAATCCTCGTTCATGTACTGCAAGTAAGACGCATGCCCGTCCGCGATCGCCTTCGTGCTGAGCAAACGCATTTGCCATTCCGGCATCGTCGTCATGCCGTACTCGCCTGCTGTCGGATCAGTTAGCTTCTTGGCGATGTCGCGCAGGTCGTCGTACGTCCAATCGTTGGACGGCATGTCGACCCCGTGCTTATTAAGCAGGTCCTTGTTGACGAGAATCCACATCGGCACGTCCACGAACGGAATCGCCACGCGCTTGCCGTTCACTTTATACAGATCGAGCAGGCCTTGCTTGATCGTCACGCTTTGCATCGTAGGGTCTTTATCGATGTAGGGCGTAAGATCCTCCACGATTCCGTTCTGCTCGAAAGCGAACAAGTCCTGGTCGACCCATGTCAAGTCTGCCGGCGTTCCGGCCGCTTCCAACGCGGCGACGACCTCGAGAATCGGCTTGCCGTCCACCGGAACGTTCTCGATCGTGATCCATGGATATTTTTCGTGGAATTTCTGGTAGAGCGGCACGTAGTCGTCACCCGCCCAGCTGACGATTTTCAGCTTCACGGGCTCGTGTTCCACCGTTGCGTCTTCGGATGCGGGCGCGGACGGTTCGACGGATTCGGATGGAGCCGCCGTCGCGGAGGCCGGGCTTGCGCTCGGCGACCCGGACGTATTATTCGCGTTGTCTTTCGAACAGGCCGACAATACAAGCGTTGCCGTGAATACGGCGCATATGAGCCAGGCTAACGTTTTCCTTGAGCTTCGGTTCACTTCGTATCCTCCTAATTGGTCCAATAGTTCAAATTGATTCCGCCGTCGAGCATTTCAAGCCGCACCGTATGGTACGTGCCCGATCCGAACGAGAACGTTCCCGCGTTGATCGTTTGGTACGATTGCCAGTCTCCGGTGTTCGGCACCGTTACGGTCGCTCCCGCGACGCCGTCGATGACGAAACGGATTCGTTTGCCGCTAAGCGGCGAAGCTACGCGCAACTTCAACGTCACGGCGCCCTGCAGCGGCACTTCCTTCCACTCCAGCCATTCGCCGGCCTCCGTATAGCCGACGTCCCAGCCGCCTCCTGCATCCGAGGTCGTCTCGACGTCCATGGAACCGTCGCGATACACGCCGGTCGCGCTGCCGCTCGTCGTGTCGTTATAGCTGTCGGCGCTCTCCGCCTCGATCCGCAGTTGCGCCGGGAACGGACTGCGCGAGAACCTGCGCAGGATGTTGATCATTTGGTTCGGATAATCGTACTTGGTAGCGGCGTACGCGCCTTCTCTCCCCCGCCACGTCGCTGCGTTCTCCTCCCAGTCCGTGAATCCTTCGACGAGGGTGACGAGACTGTTAGGCACGGTGGCGTTCAGATTGTCGATGAGCGTTTGACCGTGATTCGGGTCGATATTCATGTTCGTCGAACCGACGACGAACCGGAACGACGGCACCGCGACGCCGAAGTTGTTGCCGCCGAACGTCGTGACGGTGCGGCCGCCCGGCACCGGAAACCAACCATGCACGCCGTCGACCACGGAAGCAACCGTCGGATCCTCGCTCAGCCAGCTTTGATCGACGATCAAGTACGGGTTGACGCCGAACTCGGCTTGGGCGCGCTGCCGAATGTATTCGACCATTTTCTTCAGATTGCCGTTACCTTGGTTCGTGAACGCGAAGTCTCCCATCGCCCACTCGTAAATGACGGGACGCCCGTCTATTTTAAAGCGTAAATTGTCGGGGACAGCCGTGAAAAACGCCCGTAGATTATGGTCCCAAATGTACGCGTAACCGCCTTCGCCCGTACCGTTCGCATCCCCGACGTCAAACGGCGGGTTGTATCCGCCCGTACCGTGCTTGAAAGCATTTTTCTTGTCGGTCATCGATGCCGGCGTATCGTCGAGAGCGCTGATTTTCAGCTGCGCGCCCGCGCCTCTACGGTTAATCGCGTCAACCAACCCGCTCAACTTCCGCGTGTCACCGCCATTATTGGCCGGGTGCGCCGGATCGAGATAACCGCGAATGGTCGGCGCGACGAAGTCGACTCCCGACGTGACCAGCTCCTCGACGTAGTTGTCCCAGAACTTCGCCTCGTCCGCCGTGCTCTTGAACAGCGGCAAATCGAAAATCTGATTGCCCTGGTTCACGTAAGGTCCGCCGGTCATCGTCTCTTTGGAAATACCGAACGTCACGCCGAGATAATGCGGCCCTTGCGGCTGCGGCGTGGAAACGACGACCTTCTGGAACGTCTCCCACGGACCGGCGCTAGCCCGGTTCGCGATGAGCGGCAGCGTCGGGGAAATATCCGCGTCGACATACTGATTGTTCGCGCCGGATTTCAGATAGACGTTGTTGCCGCCGGCGTCGATGATCTGAAATTTTTCGTTGGCCCCGATCGTCGTCGCGCTAGCGATCAGCACGTTGTCCGCGCGTTTGGACACGTACTTGTTATTGGCATTGGACTGCAGCGCGAACAAGCCGCCTCCCGCGTCCCTTACGACGAATTGCTCCCATACGCCGGCCGTAGCCCGATTGGCGATGAGCGGATCCGCCCCCGCGTTGTCCGCGCACACGTAATTGTTGTTGGAGAGCGCCTTCAGCGCGATCGTCTCTCCGATGACCGGCAACGCCGCGTCGGCTTTGCCTGGACCGTTCAGCGCCAACGCGGGCAGCACCAATAGCGCAGCCAATAAGAGCAGCGCCTTCTTCATGCTCCGCGATAACATCCATCCTGCATTTCCTCGTGTCATTTAAGAACCCCTCCATCGTATGGTTTAGCATTCAGAATGCGAAGACCAAGGTGTCAAGTACCGCATCGCCTCCTTGAATTACGGACTCCCGGGGCTCTAGCATATTCCACCACCCCCGCGCCATCAAAGTCAGAAATTAAGCGATTACTCAGAAAAACGATGGTTTTGCGATAATCGTACTTTTGCAGGGATATCGGACTTGGCGTTTCGGTCGCGGGCACGAAAAAACCGCCCTCGGGATCACTCCCGAAGGCGGCTTCATGATGGACAACGCTACAGGATATTAACTACGCCCGCTGAAATTTCTCCCACGGTCCGACCGACGCCCGGTTGGCGATCAGCGGACTTGCTCCCGCGGCTTCCGCGCTTACGTACTGGCCGTTCACCGACGCTTGCAACGAAAACGTGCCGTCGCCGTTATCGACCCATACGAACTTCTGACCCGTGCCGATCGTCGTCGCGCCGGCGATCAAATTCGCGGTCGTCGAAGCGGTCACGTATTTGCCGTTGGCAACGGCCTTCAGCGCGATCGTCCCGCCGCCGGCGTCTTCCACGGCGAACTGCTCCCACGGTCCGGCGGAATCGCGGTTGGCGATGAGCGGATCTGCCCCGCCGTTATCCGCGCACACCAGCTTGCCGTTAACCGTCGCCCTCATCGAGATCGTCTGTCCGACCGGCGCACCCGTGCCTCCGCCTCCGGAGCCTGGCGTCCCGTACGCCTCGAATTCGTATATTCTAGCATTGCTGCGATCTCCCGGCGTTTGGAAGTAGGCGGCGTTATCCTGCACCGGAGTGGTAATGTACAGCCTGACGTATCTCGCATTGAACGATGTCACGTTCCGGTCCGTGACGGAAGCCGTATTGTTAGCCACCGTATCGACGTCCGTCCACGTATTGCCGTCGCTGCTTCGCTGCAGCTTGAAGTTTTTCGTGTTATACGTCGTCGATTCGCCGTTCGAGCCCGCATGCTTCACGACCCAACGGGTAATGTCGTAGTTCGAGCCAAGGTCGACGCGAAGCCACTTGTCACCGGGAACGGAGCTCGGCGGCTGCGACGTCCACTTCGTCGTTGCGATCCCGTCCACCGCTTGATTCGCCGACTCGTTGGAAGCGATAACGTCGCTGGCCGTCGCCGTCTTGTTCAGCGCGAGGTTGCCGGACGGGTTGGAGACCCCTCCGCCGAGCGGCGAGCTCATCTTCGTCAATAGATCGGAATAGACGGCGCCGTTCGGAGCCAGCATTAACGTTTCGTTCGCGGACGTCGTGAGCGAGATCTCCGCCCCCGACACCGTGCCCGCATCAGAACCGTTGCGGTATAGGCGCAGCGTTTGACCCGGCCAAGGATTGACGAGCGTCGCGGTCTTGCCTTTTTCGCTAATAATGCGGACGTACTGCGCGACGTTGTTCCGCTTCTCGGCCGATACGAGAAATGCGCCTACCGCCCGATGATCGCCGAACTTCGCGTCCGTGTTCGCCGGCCAGTTCGGGAAAATCCGCAGCTTGTTCTGGAACGATTGCAGCATCATTTCGGACAACGTGGCCGGAACGGTATTGAACGTCTCGATGCCTCCGCCGGACAACCGCATATGCAGGTTGTTGTAGCTGCGAACCGAAATATGGTTAGCCAGCTGCGATAAAATCGTCGCCGGATCGTAGCCGACCCGCGCCGCGGCCGGATAGAACGTGTTGGAGCCGTTGCCGTCGTCCCAGCGCGCCATTTGGCCGATCATGTTGCGCGCGATCTGCAAAGTCGCCGCATCGCTGGACAGTCCGATTTGTCCGCCCGGGTATATATGCTGAATGCCGATCGAATTGTCCCCGCTCCAATCGCGGCCGACTTCGGTATACCGGAACACCGTCTGCCCGTTGCGGGTGAACGTCGGGAACGGACTCATGTTGTTCAGGAGGTTCTGCCACGTCGAGCGGAGCGTCGCGTCTTGATTCAATGCGGTGCTAATGTCAATGCTGCCTTGCAATAAATAGCGGACGAGGCCGAGCGACATGACGCCGTTTGTCTGCGGGTAGGCATCCCCTTCGTGCTGCGCGTCGTTCACGATATCGTAGCGCGAGCCGTCCCACACGAGGTAATTTTGCCAGAATAGCGCGACCTGCTTCAGGTAGTTGTACACGGAATTCGCGTACGTCGTATCTTGAGTGACGTAGTAGCGCATGATCATGTTCGTCGCAGCGAACGCAGCATTCGTCTTCTGGTTGTGAAGAGACTCGTCGCCGGAACCGTTCGGTAACGGTCCAATGCCGACCGGATAATAGACGCCGCTAAAGCCGTTGGCCGACGCTAGCGCCTGGCCTTTCGGGATCCATTCGACGACGGGCTTGTCGTAGTTTTCCGCCAGCTCGACGTGGTTGTTCGTCAGCGTCCAATAGAACGGCACTTCATAGTTGTAGTTCAAATGGTAATCGCCGCGCCAATCGCCGTTGCGCGCCAGCCAGTTGCCCCACAAGCCGGGAGCCAGCTCGCCTGCACGGGATACGCTGCCCATCAAATAGAGAGAAGCATAATAAGAGCGCTCGATCGTCTTGTTCGGAATCTCGATGAACGATTTGCCGTAATAGGCGTTCCACCAAGCTTGATGAGAGGATTTAAGGTTGTCGATGTCGGTCTGCGTCTTGCCGCTCACGTTGTTGATCGCCGCCGTCTGGTAGCTGCCGTTATCCTTATTGCTGACGATGCTCGTGACGAGCGTGTACGTGCCGCCCGGATTCATCGTGAAGCTAAGCGTCCCGCCGCTCACGGTGCCGGTCGTTCCGATGACCCGCGTAGCGAGGCGCGCCCGAACGGTGCTCATCCCGGCCACCGTGTCCGCCGAGTCCGCCCGAACGTCAAGGTACAAAACATCCCCCGATGCGCCCGTGCTGCTCGCGAACGTATTCTGGTTGCCGCGCGCCATCGAGACCGACACCGCTCTGGTACCGCTGCCCGTGTACGTGAACTTCGTAATAAGCAAGTTCGTCGACGTGTCCGTCGCCTGCATCCAGCTAGTCGTCTTGATCGTGTTGCCCGACAAGGCGAACGTGCCGTCCACTTGCGCGCTGCCCAGCTTTTGCTCCGTCAAGTAGCTGGAGCCGGCCATCGTAGGGACGGCAATGTTCAACCTTGCCATCGACTTGACTTGGCGCTCCTCTTGCGACCAAAACTCGTTTTTGCCGAGTACCATGACCATCGCGTTAATATTGCCGACGATAGCCACCCCCACGTCGCCGTTACCGAGCAGCGGCGCGTCCGGCGTGTTGCCGTAATCGCTGTTCGTCGGCGGCGTTGTGTAAGTACCTTGGTATTGCGCGACGATGCGCTGACCCTGGTTGGCGGTAATACTATCGGCGCTCGCCTTCTTCGATCCGAACGGGCCGACGGCGAACAGACTAAACAATAATGCGCTAGACAACGATATCACTCCTACTTTTCTGGCGAATCGGGATTTACTTACCTTGTTCTTTGTTGGCATTTCAAATCCTCCCTGATTTAGTGGGTTATGTTTCACGAAATCGTTGCGGGCGAACGTCTCCCCCTTTCGAACAAATTATTAAAGCGCTTACATTAATCGTGCGAACATCGCCTCCTCTCCTACTGAAGGTGGAATGACGCCAACTATGCCGGCTAATGCGAAGAATGGGAATCCCTATAGATCGGTCGATTTGGACAATGAGATTGGGAGTTCGGCGTTGGGAAAAGAGAGTGGTCGACCTGAGGGATAACTCGACGTCTGTATCATTTAATTAATACAATAAACGACTATCTGTGTTACTTTTACACCGAGATCATACTTTGTGGTTCAATAATTGTCAACATTTTCATTAAATATATAAAAATATCAATACAGATGATACAAAAAATGGAGCTAGGCACGTAGCCTAGCTCCCTTGCGAGTATCGATTATCGCGTCTTCGCGACGCCGATCGAATTGCCCGGATTGATTTCCGCCCGGCAAATTTGACCGAGCACGGACAGATGGTCCTTGCCTTCGATCAAGTTCATCAATTGGATCGCCGCGGTTCGGCCCATGTCGTAGAAAGGCTGATTCACCCCGGTTACGTCGAGCTTAAGCTTGCGGTTCAAGTTCCATGCGTCGTAAGTGACGAGCGACACGTCTTCGGGGAACCGGATTCCGAGGTTGTTCAACGCCGCGATTACGGATTCCGCGATTTGGTCGTTCGCGCTGAAGACGGCGGTGCAGTTCAATTCCTTGATCTTGGCCGCTACGCGCGCGCTGTACGCTTCGAATTCCTCTTCGAAATCCTCGAACTCCGTCGGAATGAGCACGTCCAGCTCGTCGTCGAACGAGATCGCCGAATCGAGGAACGCTTGCTTCACGCCGAGCAGCCGCTCATGGAACGTGCTCAGATTGGAGTTACGGATGAACATGATCCGGCGATGGCCCCGATCGATCAACATTTTCGTCAAATTATACGCTCCGGATACGTTATCGCTCGTCACGTAAGGAATATCGCTATGGTACATATGGCGGTCGAGGAAAATAATTTTAATGCCGTTGCTCTTAAGCAGCTCGTACAAACGCTCGTTGCGTTCCAAATGTCCCTTGTCGAAGATCGGACTGAGTATGACTCCGTCCACTCGCTTCGCGACGGCGCCTTTGATCAGCGACTCCAGCTTGTCCAAGTTGCGATCGTCGCTGTAACTGAGCAGGTGGAAGCCGTGCAGATGAAGGACGTCCTCGATGCCTCGCAGCGCGGTCGCCCATAGCGGGTTCTCGATGCCGACGACGGACGCGGCCACGAGTCCGGTGCGACTTTGCCCGAGCGGAGAGACGACTCCGTTCTCGATGAACGTGCCTCTGCGGTTGTCGCGCTTCAGCAGCCCTTCCGTGCATAGCTCCTTAATAGCTTTTTCCACTGTGTTAACGCTTGATTTATACGATTCGGCGAAGTCTCTGCTAGAGGGCAACTTCATCTCTCTAAGCCATTCGCCCTCCATGATTCTTCGCTTAATGTCTTCCTTGATTCGGGTGTACGGATAGCTCGACATGTCATCCCTTACTTTCGCCTATGAATACATAGACTATATATGATTGTATCAACTGTGTCAATTTATTGATTTCAATTAATACAGATCCAACACTATATGACATTCGTCATATGCGCATCCCTGACGTTTATGACTACCTTGTCTACCGGTCCCTCCCCTACAATGGAAGATAGCATACTAGCATCTTGTGCCCGAATCCGAGGAGGAATTCTATCCATGGCGACAGCCCCAGAATTGCAATTGAAGAAGAAGATGGCTCCCTTCGAGAAGAACGATACGAAAGCAAGCATCAGACAACTCGTCAATACGCTCGTTCCGTTAGCCCTATCCTGGATGGCCGCTTATTATTGCTTGGCTGTTTCTTTTTGGCTTACGCTTCCGATCGCTATTATTACAGCCGGCTTCGTCGTTCGTACATTCATCATATTCCACGATTGCTGCCATCAATCGTTCTTCAGAAGCAAGCTCGCCAACGAGATCGTCGGCACGATTACGGGCGTCCTGACCGTCGTCCCTTACCATCAATGGAAAACGACCCACTCTATCCACCACGCATCGAGTAGCAACTTGGACAAGCGCGGAATCGGCGACATGTGGATCATGACGGTCGACGAATACGCCGCAGCATCGACTTGGGAACGGTTCATGTATCGTTTTTATCGCAATCCTCTCGTCATGTTCGTCATCGGTCCGATTTATATTTTCCTCATCGATTATCGGTTTAACCGCAAGGGCGCGAGACGCCGGGAAAAAATCAACACGTACGTTACGAACGCCTCGATCCTGCTGCTTTACGCGTTGCTCGGCTGGGCGCTCGGCTGGGAAGCATTCCTGCTCGTCCAGGCTCCCGTCTTCTTCTTCTCCGGGCTGGCCGGTATTTGGTTGTTCTACGTCCAGCATCAATACGAGGATTCCTTCTTCGAGCACGAAGAGGAATGGAGCTACGTGAAAGCCGCGGTCGAAGGAAGCTCTTATTATAAGCTGCCGAAGATTCTGCAGTGGTTCACCGGCAATATCGGATTCCACCACGTTCACCATCTAAGCCCGAGAGTACCGAATTATCGGCTCGAAGAAGCGCATAACGCGACGCCGCCGCTCCATATGGCTACGACAATCGACCTGCGCACGAGTTTGAAGTCGATCAAATTCCGGTTGTGGGACGAGGAGAACAAGAAGTTCATCGGGTTCAAGGAATTCAAACGCGGCAGACGCGCGCACAAGCTCGCGGCCTAATTAAGCATAGTGCGGATCGGCAATTGGCATGCCCTGCGGACGGTTATGGTAAAATAAAGGACATAAAGCCGCGCGCAAGGGGGCGTCGACAATCCAAAAGTGGCATCAGACGTTTCACCGCAATACGGGACTAGGCCCTTACGTATGGGTCGTCTTCTGCATTCTTCCGTTCTACTTCATCGTTCGGTCGTCGTCGATGCTGGAAACCGCGATCGGCATCGCGATGATCATCGGCTTCTTCGGTTGCTACGTCCTGTCGTTCTTGGCCAAGGGTTGGCAGGTGTACTTCTGGACAAGCGCCCAGATCGTGATTTCAGTTGCCATGACCGTCGGGTACGGATACGTTTATTTCTCTTTGTTTTTGGCTTTTTTCATCGGAAATATCCGCAACAAAGCAGGCTTCTTCACGTTGTATACGATCCATCTGGTCGGTACGATCGCCACGATCAACTACGGCTTCGTCACCAAAAACCCGCTCTTGCTCTCCCAATTTCCGTTTGTTCTCATAAGCTTGATAGCCGTTATTTTGTTGCCGATCAACACGTACAACCGGAACAAGCGGGAGCAGCTGGAAGGCCAGCTCGAGAACGCGAACAAGCGAATTTCCGACCTCGTCAAGCTGGAGGAACGGCAACGGATCGCCCGCGACTTGCACGACACGCTCGGCCAGAAGCTATCGCTCATCGGACTGAAGAGCGACTTGGCCGTTAAGCTCATAAGCAGAGATCCCGATCGTGCCCAGGCCGAGCTGTTCGACGTCAGGCAGACGGCCAGAAGCGCGCTCAAGGAAGTACGCGAAATCGTCACGAATATGCGCGGCATGCGGATCGAGGACGAAATCATCCATATGCAGCAAATGTTGAAGGCGGCCCAGATCGAGCTGAACCTGGAAGGCGATACGAAGAGAATCGCCACCACGCTGCTGAACGAGAACGTCGTAAGCATGTGCCTGAAGGAAGCCGTCACCAACATCGTGAAGCATAGCCATGCCACGAGCTGCTCGGTATCGTTCGATTCCACGGATTCGGAGCTTGTCATCAAGGTGTCGGACAACGGCATCGGAATCAATAAGCGGAGCGGCGGCACCGGCAATAGGCAGAACAAAGCCACTGGTACCGCTCAGGAAAACGGCTTGCGCGGCATGAAGGAACGTCTCGAATTCATAAACGGTAGTCTAGAGATCGTGTCGGAGAACGGAACGACGTTGCTCATGCGGGTGCCTAAACCTGTTAAACAACCGCTCGAGGAGGTCAGATCATGATACGAATCGTCATCGCCGAAGACCAGCGGATGCTGCTTGGCGCCTTCGCGTCTCTGCTCAACTTGGAGCCGGGCATGGAGGTCGTCGGCCAAGCCAACAACGGAAAAGAAGCGATTGAGCTCGTTCATCGGCATAAGCCGGATATTTGCTTGATGGATATCGAGATGCCGGTCAAGAGCGGTCTGGAGGCAGCCGAGGAGCTTAAGGACCAGGACTGCAAAATCATTATTTTGACGACGTTCGCGAGGTCCGGTTACTTCGAAAAGGCGATGAAATGCGGGGTTCGCGGCTACTTGCTGAAGGACAGCCCGATCGAGGAGCTGGCGGATTCCATCCGCAGCATTATGGCCGGTCGCCGGATCTATTCCTCCGAGCTGGTCGACGAAGCCTACCGCGAGGAGAACCCGCTGACTGAACGGGAACGCGAAGTGCTCGGACTGATCGCCGACGGCAAGAGCACGAAGGAAATCGCCAGACAGCTGTACATTACGACGGGCACCGTGCGCAATTACATCTCCGTCATTCTTGATAAGCTGAAGGTAACTAATCGGATCGAGGCGATTACTCGGTTTAAAGAGAAGGGTTGGTTTAAGTGATGTTGCGGGGCTTGCGGTCGATTACTGCTCCTTCTCGGAGCGACGTAGTGTCAAATACCTACAAAAGTACATTCATTCCCTCTTAGTGACCTAGATAGTGAGAAATGTCTGCCAATGCGCAGGCTTTCCGGTCATCGTCGCCATAAAGAACGAAAACAACGAAGAATGCCTGCACATTTTGCAGGCATTCTTTCGTTGTATTATGGGGTTTGTTGAATTGCCTGCACTTTTGCAGTAATGATCTGTTGCATCGTATCTAGTTCGTGAAGGTTATCATTCACGTAGCGGCAATCGGAGTAACAAGTCTTACGGTAGTAACGTATCCCCCATCAAAAACCGGTCGCACTCGCGAGCCGCCTCGCGGCCTTCGTTGATCGCCCAGACGACGAGGCTTTGGCCGCGGCGCATGTCGCCGGCGGAGAAGACGCCGGGGACGTTCGTCGCGTACTTGCCGTATTCCGCCTTGGCGTTGGAGCGTTCGTCCTTCTCCACGCCGAGCTGATCGAGCACCGTCGATTCCGGCCCAAGGAACCCCATGGCCAGCAGAACGAGCTGCGCCGGCCATTCGCGCTCCGAACCCGGTACTTCTACCGGTCCGAAGCGGCCGTTCGCGTCGGCCTTCCACTCGATCTCGACCGTATGAAGCGCCTTGAGATTACCTTCCTCGTCCCCGACGAACCGCTTCGTCGAGATGAGATATTGCCGCGGATCGCTGCCGTACAACGCCTTCGCTTCCTCTTGGCCGTAGTCCAGCTTGTAAACCCGCGGGAACTGCGGCCACGGATTGTTCGCCGCGCGGGTCTCGGGCGGCTTCGCCATGATCTCGAACTGCGTGATGCTGTTGCAGCCGTGACGCAGCGACGTGCCCACGCAGTCGGTGCCGGTATCGCCGCCGCCGATGACGATGACGTCCTTGCCTTCAGCAGAAATATATTGACCGTCCTCGTGATCGGAATCGAGCAGGCTTTTCGTATTTTTGTGCAGAAACTCCATTGCCAGATGGATCCCCTTCAGTTCGCGACCTTCGATCGGAAGATCGCGTCCTTTGGTCGCTCCGCCGCACAGCACGATCGCGTCGAACTCTTCCTTGAGGCGCGAAGCCGGAATGTCGCGACCGATCTCCGTGCCCGTCACGAACGTAACGCCTTCCTGCCGCAGCAGCTCGACGCGCCGTTCGACCGTCCGCTTATCCAGCTTCATGTTCGGAATGCCGTACATGAGCAAGCCGCCGACCCGGTCCGCCCGCTCGTAGACGGTAACCGTATGTCCCGCCTTATTAAGCTGCGCCGCGCAAGCAAGCCCGGACGGTCCCGAGCCTACGACCGCGACCTTCTTGCCGGTTCTTGCTTCCGGCGGCTCCGGCACGATCCATCCTTCGGCAAAGCCGCGGTCGACGATCGCCTTCTCGATATTCTTGATCGTAACGGGCGGATCGTAGATGCCGACCGTACACGAGCCTTCGCATGGCGCAGGGCATACCCGCCCCGTAAACTCCGGAAAATTGTTCGTCTGATGAAGCCGGTCGAGCGCCTGCCTCCACAACCCGCGGTAGACGAGGTCGTTCCACTCCGGAATGACGTTGTTGATCGGACAGCCCGCAGCCATGCCGTTAATGATTTGTCCGGTGTGACAGAACGGAATGCCGCAATCCATGCATCTGGCGCCTTGTTCCCTAAGCTGCTCCTCCGACGCTTTGAGCTGAAATTCCCTCCAATTCCGTATGCGTTCCAAGGGGTTCATTTCTGGAGGCAATTCGCGCTTATACTCCATGAAACCGGTCGATTTCCCCATCGTTACTCCTCCGTAGCCTTGGGCTCAGTTGCCGCTTACGCGGGACAAGTCTTTCATATTCGCTTCGAACGCGGCCATCGCGGCTTCGCCGGCGCCTAGACCGTCCGAAGTAAGCCGCTCCATTGCCTCCAGCATCCGCTTGTAATCTTTCGGAATGACTTTGACGAACTGCGGCAGACATTCCTCCCACCGGTCCAAAATCGACATCGCGCGCTCGCTATCCGTGTAACGGGCATGGCGTTCGATCGTCCGGCGGAGCATCTCGGACTCTACCTTGTGCTCCATGCGCTCCAGATGCACCATCTCCAAGTTGCAGCGGTTGACGAACGAGCCGTCCGCATCCCACACGTACGCGATGCCGCCTGACATTCCCGCCGCGAAGTTGCGTCCCGTCCGCCCGAGAATGACGACCCTGCCTCCGGTCATATATTCGCAACCGTGGTCGCCGACGCCTTCGACGACCGCGTACACGCCGCTGTTACGCACGCAGAAGCGCTCGCCCGCTATGCCGCGGATGTAGGCTTCTCCCCCAGTCGCGCCATAAAAGCCAACGTTACCGACGACGATGTTGTCTTCCGCCTTGAACGAAGCTTCCCTCGGCGGGGCGACGATGATTTTGCCGCCGGACAATCCTTTGCCGACGTAATCGTTCGTGTCGCCTTCGAGCCGAAGCGTCATGCCGCGGGGCACGAACGCCCCGAAGCTCTGACCCGCGGACCCGCGGAAATCGAATCGGATCGTATCCTCGGGCAAGCCTTTCGCGCCGTAACGGCGGGTCACTTCGCTGCCGAGAATCGTGCCGACGACCCGGTTCGTATTGCGGATCGGTACTGTCGCATGCACGGACTCTCCCGATTCGAGCGCCGGTTCGGCCAAACCGATCAGCGTCGTCCGGTCGAGCGATTGGTCCAAACCGTGATCCTGCGCCACGGTACGATAACGCCCTACGTCCGAGCCGACCTCCGGTTGATATAAGAGCGGCGACAAGTCGACGCCTTTCGCTTTCCAGTGCGCGATCGCCTTGCGCGGGTTCAGCTTGTCGGTCCGGCCGATCATCTCGTTCACCGTTCGGAAACCAAGCTGAGCCATCACTTCCCGCAGCTCTTGCGCCACGAAGCGCATAAAGTTGACGACGTGCGCCGGATCGCCGGCGAATTTGGCGCGCAGCTCCGGATTTTGCGTCGCGACGCCGACCGGACACGTATCGAGATGGCAGACGCGCATCATGACGCAGCCGAGCACGATAAGCGGCGATGTCGCGAAGCCGAATTCCTCGGCGCCGAGCAAAGCGGCGATCGCGAGATCGCGCCCCGTCATCAGCTTGCCGTCGGTCTCGACGACGATTCGGTCGCGCAAATTGTTGAGCACGAGCGTCTGATGCGTCTCGGCGAGTCCGAGCTCCCACGGCAAGCCAGCGTGGCGAATGCTCGTCTGCGGCGATGCGCCGGTGCCGCCGTCGTAGCCGCTGATAAGCACGACGTCCGCGCGCCCTTTGGCTACGCCCGCCGCGATCGTGCCTACGCCGACCTCGGACACGAGCTTCACGTTGATTCTCGCGCGCGGGTTAGCGTTTTTCAAATCGTGGATCAGCTCTGCCAAATCCTCGATCGAATAGATGTCATGGTGAGGAGGAGGTGAGATCAAGCCGACGCCAGGCGTCGAGCCGCGCACCTCAGCGATCCACGGGTACACTTTGCGTCCGGGCAACTGCCCGCCTTCGCCGGGCTTCGCGCCCTGCGCCATCTTGATCTGAATCTCGTCGGCGTTCACCAAGTAGTTGCTCGTGACGCCGAACCGTCCCGACGCCACCTGCTTGATCGCGCTGCGACGAGAATCGCCGTTAGCATCCGGAACAAACCGCGCCGGATCTTCACCGCCCTCGCCGGTGTTGCTCTTCGCGCCGATCCTGTTCATCGCGATCGCCATGCTCTCGTGCGCTTCCTTGCTGATCGAGCCGTACGACATCGCGCCGGACTTGAACCGTCGCACGATCTCGTCGACCGGCTCGACTTCGTCGATCGGCACGCCGCCCCCGTCTTCCGCCGCGAACTCCAACAGCCCGCGAAGCGTGAACAATCTCCCCTGCTGGCCGTTAACCGCGTCCGTGAACTTCTTGAACAACGCGTAATCGTTGTTCCGGCAAGCCTGCTGCAGCGCATGGATAGTCTGCGATTGGTAAATGTGCTCTTCCCCATCGCGCCGCCACTGGTACTCGCCGCCGGACGGCAGCACGAGCTCTCCCCGTTCCTGCTGCGCGTAAGCTTTCTCGTGCGGAATGAGCGCTTCCCGAGCGATAACGTCCAGGCCAATGCCCCCGATGCGGGAAGGCGTCCAAGTAAAATACTTGTCCACGAACGGCTGCGCCAAGCCGACCGCTTCGAAAATTTGCGCGCCGCGGTAGCTCTGAATCGTCGATATGCCCATTTTGGACAACACTTTCACGACGCCTTTGACCGAAGCTTTCATATAGTTGTAGATCGCCTTGTCATGGGTAATATTCACCAACAACCCTTGGCGGATCATATCCTCAAGTGACTCGAGCGCAAGGTACGGATTGATCGCGCTCGCCCCGTATCCTAGCAACAACGCAAAGTGATGCACCTCGCGCGGATCGCCGGACTCCACGAGCAAGCTGACTTTCGTCCGAGTACCTTGGCGGATGAGATGGTGGTGCAGACACGCGACGGCGAGCAAAGCCGGAATCGCCGCGTTGTCCCGATCCATCTCGCGGTCGGATAAGATCAGCAAATTGTGACCGTGTGCGATGACCCGATCGGCCGCTTCGCACAACCCTTCCAAAGCCGCTTTCAATCCCCGTTCCCCTTCGCTCGCGACGAACACGATCGGCAAAGTAATCGACTTGAAGCCGGGTCTGCGAATGTGACGGAGCTTGGCGAATTCCTCGTTCGTCAGAATCGGAGACTTCACCTTAATGTGCCTACAGCTCTCAGGCTCAGGCTGCAGCAAGTTCCGCTCCGGCCCGATCGTCGTGCCCGTCGCCGTAATGATCTCCTCGCGGATCGCGTCGATCGGCGGGTTCGTCACTTGCGCGAACAGCTGCTTGAAGTAGCTATAAATGCGCTGCGGTCGTTGCGAGAGCACCGCGAGCGGCGCATCGTAGCCCATCGAACCGATCGGCTCGACGCCGCTTTGCGCCATCGGCTCGAACACTTTGCGCAGCTCCTCGTACGTATAGCCGAAAGCGCGCTGCCGCTGGAAGACCGTCGCATGATTCGGCTGCGGAACTTCGAGCGCTTCCGGGAGATCTTCCAACTCGACCAAATGCTCGCTCAGCCATTCCCCGTAAGGCTGCTTCGACGCAATACCGCGCTTCAGTTCCTCGTCGGCGATGATTCGGCCTTCCTTCGTATCGACAAGCAGCATGCGACCGGGGTGCAGCCGCTCCTTACATACGATTTTGTCCGCCGGGATATCGAGTACCCCTACCTCCGAGGAGAGCACGATCAGATCGTCGCTCGTCACGTAGTAACGCGCCGGGCGAAGCCCGTTCCGGTCTAGAAACGCACCGATCCGCGTGCCGTCGGTGAACGCCATCGCCGCGGGTCCGTCCCATGGCTCCATCAAAGTCCCATGATACTCGTAAAACGCTTTCATCTGAGCGTCCATGCTTTCGTGGTTCGCCCAAGGCTCCGGCACCATCATCATGGCGGCGTGCGGCAAAGATCGTCCCGACATATACAGAAATTCCAGCGCGTTATCGAACATCGCCGTGTCGCTGCCGTCCTGATCGATGACCGGCTTCACCTTCGCCATATCCGCCTTCTCGCCGAACAGTTCGGACTCCGCCAATGCCTGCCGAGCATGCATCCAGTTCACGTTGCCGCGAAGCGTGTTGATCTCGCCGTTATGAATAACGTACCGATACGGATGCGCGCGCTCCCAGCTCGGAAACGTGTTCGTGCTGAACCGCGAGTGGACGAGCGCCAGCGCCGTTACGACGTCCGGATCTTGAAGCTCGGCATAGAACGAATCCACCTGCTCGGGAATGAGCATGCCTTTGTACACGATCGTCTTGCAAGACAAGCTGGAGACGTAAAAGCTCTCCCCGCCGTCCAGGCCGCTATATCGGATCGCTTGTTCGGCGCGTTTGCGAATGACGTACAGCTTGCGTTCGAAGGCGAGCTCGTCGTCGCCCTCAGCCCCCAGCCGCCCGATGAACACTTGCCGCATGAACGGCTGAACCGCTTTGGCCGTCTCGCCGAGCAGCTCGTCGTTCGTCGGCACCGTTCGCCAACTGATCAGCGTCTGGCCTTCCTCGCGGATAATGCGTTCCATCTGCTGCTCGAACGTCCGTCTGAGCGCCTCATCCTGCGGCAAGAACAGCATTCCGACCCCGTAATCTCCCGCATTCGGGAGCGCGATTCCTTCCATGCCAAGCTCGCGCCGAAAATACTTGTCCGGGATTTGAAGCAAAATACCCGCGCCGTCCCCCGTGTTCGTCTCGCAGCCTTGTCCGCCGCGATGGTCGAGGTTTCGCAATACCGTAATGGCTTGACGGACGAGCTCGTGCGACTTGCTCCCCTTGATATTCGCTACGAAGCCCATGCCGCAGGCGTCGTGCTCATAACGGGGATCGTACATGCCTTGTTTAGCCGGTAACCGATTCCGCATCATCGTGTGCAACCTTTCTCTTCGTAGAATGAGGGTTGTTCATGCACGACTGACTGGATGTCTATCTATTGATAATTCAAGATACGAGCCGATATTCCTTTTTTTGCTAGTAAAAATGATCCATGGTGGATCGTAGTGATACGGGTGGGGCGGAAAATGGAAAGGGAGCTTCAGCGCGCTGCAGTTCGGGTTGGCGCTACAGTTCGGGTTAGTCAAACTACGTGCGGGAAAAGTAGCGTTATGCGCGTTATAGTTCGGGTTAGTCAAACTGCGTGCGGATCTAGGAGCAGTCGGCACGTTGCAGTTCGGGTTAGTCAAACTGCGTGCGGGAAATGAAACATACGGCGCGCTACAGTTCGGGTTTATCTAACTGCGGTTAGCAGCTCTTTTCGTCGCTAGAGTAAAGGGCTGAGATTATCAGCCCCTCCTCATCAAACCGTACGTGAGGTTTTCCCTCATAC
>NZ_JBHSNC010000058.1:0-40106 GCF_042655785.1 Cohnella yongneupensis | reverse complement strand
CCCTCCCGCGACCGGACTTTCACCGGCTAGAAGATGCGTGCCTCTGGGCACGCCAAAACAAAAAAAACCGCCATCCGTTGCCGGAAGGCGGTTCATGTTTTTCGAGCTTATATCGAACGAATTACGATTGCCGATACGGATTAGCTAACTTTATGCTCGATCCGCAGCTTGTCGGCGACCATCGCGATGAATTCCGAGTTCGTCGGCTTCGACTTCGCGATGTTGATCGTGTAGCCGAACAAGTGACTGATGCTGTCGATGTTGCCGCGCGTCCAAGCGACTTCGATTGCATGGCGAATGGCGCGCTCGACGCGGGAAGGCGTCGTCTTGAACTTCTCGGCGATCGCTGGATACAGCGTCTTCGTAATCGCGCCAAGAATCTCGATGTTGTTATACACCATCGTGATCGCTTCGCGCAAATACTGGTAGCCTTTAATGTGGGCCGGAACGCCGATCTCATGAATAATGCTCGTAATGTTGGCGTCGAGATTTTTCGGCTTGCCGATCGGCACGATGTTCGAACGGATCGAGCTGCTCATCGAGGACGACGATCCGACGGTAATCGGGGAAGCGACGCCGGCGAGCTGACGAATGCGGTTGGCGAGAACATCCATATCGAAAGGTTTCAATATGTAGTACGATGCGCCGAGCTGTACCGCACGTTGCGTGATGTTCTCTTGACCGAATGCCGTCAGCATAATGATCTTAGGCATCGGAGATAAGTTCAAATCCCGCAATTTTTCCAGAACGCCAAGCCCGTCCAAATGCGGCATAATAATATCGAGGATCATGACATCCGGAACCCTACGGGTTTCCTCCAGCTGACGGATGACCTCTTCTCCGTTGTACGCCACTCCGATGACCGTCATATCATCCTGCTCTTGGATGTACTCTGATAGTAAATTCGTAAATTCTCGGTTGTCGTCTGCAAGGAACACTTCAATCCGCTGCAATGTCTGGTCCTCCCTTTCTCTGTACGAGATATTATTCTGAAAAACGCATTATCGTTTCCCTGTTTATCCGTTTTCGACATCGCATTTCGCAAATCCTTCTGGATTAGAAACTTTTTCTTTATTTTTTTGTGGTAATGACATATAATTATTAATTTGCGTCAAATGATGATTTATTTCGTTTTTTTTCGACAAATGTTCGGATTTTCGCGATGCTCGAAACAAGCAAATCTAAGGCGTTAAACCGCCTTAGATGTTGGTTGCTCTTGCGCTCCATTTAACATAATTCCCGCATCTTGTAGCATCCACTCGATAAAACACCCATATCCAGAGGTCGGATCGTTTACGAACACATGAGTGACCGCTCCGACGAGCTTTCCTTTTTGGATGATCGGACTACCGCTCATTCCTTGAACGATTCCGCCCGTTCGCTCCAATAATTTCGGATCCGTAATTCGGATAACCATTCCTTTGGTCGCGGGAGAAGACTGTTTGGACACGTGGGCGATTTCGATATTGAATCGCTCGACCTTCTGACCGTTGACGACCGTTAAAATTTGAGCCGGACCTTCCTCGACCTCTTCCGCGAACGCTACCGGCATCGGATCAGCATGGTACGCATGATTGGGCATTTCTTTCATTTTACCGAAGATACCGAACGGCGTATTGCGCTCGACGCTGCCTAGCGTGCGTCCTTCTTTCACGAAATGCGCCCGCTTCTCGCCAGGCTCCCCGCTTTGGCTCTTCGAGATCGAAGTCACGCTCGATTGCAAAATTTCGCCGCTACCGACGACGATCGGAGTTTGCGTATCCATATCCGTAATCACGTGACCTAGCGCGCCGTATACGCCTTGATCCGGCGCATAGAACGTCAAGGTGCCGACGCCCGCGGCGGAATCGCGAATGTACAACCCTAAGCGCCACGCTTTATCGTCCAAGTCGTAGGCCGGTGTCAACGTCGTACGAAACCGCTCCTTGCCTCTTTGAACGAGCAATCGCAACGCGGAGCGTTCGCGGCCTGCAGATTCGGCGTACGAAGCGATCTTGGAAATATCGTTGCAGGGCTGGCCGTTAATCTCGATAATAAGGTCTCCAAGCCGTAACTTGGCGTCCTCGCCCGGCGAAATCTTTTTGTTCGCTGCAGCTTGGACCAAGTGATGGCCTACGACCATAATACCGGCGGATTTTACTTTGACGCCGATCGTCTGGCCGCCCGGAATGACGCGAAGATCCGGAATGACTTGCAGACGAACCGTTTTGAACGGGATTTTACCGAACAAGCGAAGCTTAAGCTCGGTATTGCCGCTATGCTTGGGCTGAATGGATAAAGGCTGACTTAGATCGACGGGAACCGTTCCGTTGTTGCTGCCGTTAATGCCTGCGACGCGCGGATCCAGATGGCCTTGCGCATGTACCGGCATCGCGTAATGTAGGGATACCGTCTGTCCTTCAAACATTCTCAGCTTGCTCGGAAATGCCGCGAAATGCTGAACGGGCGCGGAACAGACGACGATACAGAGGATTAGAACGATGACAAGTCCCATCCGACGTTTTCTGGACGGTTGCTGGTACAAGTTCTCACGCTCCCTTACAGGTTAACCGGCCTATTTGAATCATGCCGATGACGTACCTATAAGGTAACCGTGCCCCCCCTCTTTTATGTTCCCGAAAAGCTTCCTTGGGAATTGAATTTCCCCGCCGTTACGCGTTTTTTCGGCTTTCGGCCAAAGCAAGCATTTCTTGTGCATGGTGACGTGTTTTTTCCGTCACTTCCACCCCGCCGAGCATTCTCGCCAGTTCTTCCACGCGATCGGCCTTCTCAAGCTCCGTAACGGATGTCGTCGTGCGGGAATTTTCCGTAACTTGTTTCGCGATTTCGTACTGATGGTCCGCCATGCATGCCACTTGAGGCAAATGCGTAATCGCGAACACTTGGCAATCTCTTGACAAAAGCGACAACTTTTCGGCGATCGCTTGCGCCGCTCTCCCGCTTACGCCGGTATCGACTTCGTCGAAGACGAGCACCGGAATTTCGTCGATGCGCGCGAATATAGCCTTAAGCGCCAGCATGACGCGGGACATCTCGCCCCCGGAAGCGATCTTCGCGAGCGACTTAGGGGGCTCGCCCGGGTTCGTCGACAGCAGAAACTCGGCAGCATCGGTACCCGACACGCCAAGCGCGCCGGAAGTCAGCTTCACTTCGAATACCGAACGGTTCATTTGGAGCGCCGCGAGCTCTTGCTCGATTTGAGCGGCCAGCACGCGCGATGTCGCGCGTCTGACGGCGGACAGCTTCTCGGCTAAGGACTGCAGCTCCGACAGCAAATGCGCTTCCTGCTCCGTCAGCGACTTCAGCAGCTCGTCGCTGTTCTCCAGCTGCGATGCTTCCGTCTGAATGCGTAATTTATAAGCTACGATAAGTTCGATCGATTCGCCGTATTTACGTTTTAAAGAATGAATGAGGTCAAGACGGTCATCGATTTGCTCCAGGCGAGCCGGGTTAAACTCGATCGTTTCCCGGTAATCGCGCAATTGATAAGCCGCATCTTCGACGCCGTAATAGGCCGATTGCAACTGCTCTACAAGAGGCTGGAGCGCTACCGGATCGACCTTGGACACCTCTTGCAAACGGTTGAGCGCGCGAGAGATCGCGGCTAATCCTTTGCTTCCGTACAATAATTCGTGCGCTTCGGCGACGGCATCCGAAAGCTTTTCCGCATGCGTTAGTTTGCGCTTCTCGTCTTGCAACGATTCATCCTCGCCGACCTTAAGGCTAGCCTGCTCGATTTCCTCGATCTGGTAACGGTAAAGATCGAGCATCTGCATGCCTTGACGGGATTTCTGCTCCAGCTCGCGGCGTTCTTTGCCCACGGATATGTACTGCTGATAGATGCGCGAATAGGCTTCCTTTTGCCCGGATATTTCTTCTCCCGCGAACAGATCCAGCCATTCCAGATGGCGATCCGTACGCAACAACGACTGATGCTCATGCTGGCCATGAATGTTCACGAGATGCTCGCCGACTTCGCGCAGCATGGATAACGTTACGCTTTGCCCGTTGATGCGAGAAGACGATTTCCCTTGCGCTTGAAGTTCGCGACGAATAAGCAAAGCTTCCTCCGGATCGGCTTCCACGCCGAGTTTACGCAGCGTCTCCCATACAGGATGACGCGGAGGAAGATCGAATAATGCTTCAATATCCGCGCGATCGTTGCCATGTCTTATCATCTCGGCAGAGCCTCTGCCGCCTGCCGCCAAAGCCAGCGCATCGATTATGATCGATTTGCCGGCGCCGGTTTCCCCCGTCAGTACGTGAAATCCGTCATGAAACTTTACCGTAACTTGCGCGATGACAGCCAAATTTCGAATCGTCAATTCTCGAAGCATGACTAATTCCCCTCCATGAATGGCACGAACAGTGATGAAAAGCTAATGACTCCTAACCTCTACTCCATCATTTCGTAAATGCGCCGCATCAGGTCTTGACCTAATGCTTTGGACCGGCAAATGACGAGCGTCGTATCGTCTCCGCCAATCGTGCCGACGATTTCAGGCCAATCCATTCCGTCGATCAGCGACGCGATCGTCCCTGAAGTACCCGGCAAACACTTCAGCACGACCAAATTCTCCGCCGTGTCCGCGCTCACGAAATGATCCAGCAATGCCCGCTTCAGCTTGTGCGCGGGGTTAAAGCGCTGATCTTGCGGCATCGAGTATTTGTATCGGCCGTCCTCGAGCGGCACTTTGATCAATTGCATTTCCTTTATGTCTCGCGATACGGTTGCTTGCGTAACTTGCATGCCTTCGGCGCTGAGCGCTTCCACCAAATCCTCTTGCGTCTCGATTTCCCTGGTACCAATGATTTCGCGAATTTTACGCTGCCGTTGTCCCTTCATCCGTCGCCATCCTCTACTTTGAATCTTACCGTTCGAACTTGCTGATCTCCCGGATCAGCAATTATAATGCCTTCGCAATCCGGAAATAACAGGGCGTACACGAGCAAACGTTCGCGAAGCCCGCTGGCCGTCCATTCCGTCGGCTGTCTGGAGCGTTCAAGCTTAACGAGATAGTACTTATGTTCCTTGGAAGCCAAATAATCGAAATATAACCGGGTCGGCTGCACAGGGCCGTCGTCGACCTTAACGCCTAGGGGAACGCGATGTTTGCCCGACAGCACGTCGAATCCGTGTTGCCGTAACAAGTCGACCGCCGCGTCCGGCTCCACCCCTCCGGCATTCGCCAGCTTTCTTAGCCTAGAACCGGGCGGTTCATGAATCCACCGATCGAATCGGCGCCAAATCCACCACAGCATTAGGCATACCGCGACGATCATAATCAAGACGTCTCCGAACTTTGCCACCTTCGCTCTCCTCCTTGACCGACTCGATTAAGTGAGGGAACGATGATGCCGCCGGATCTTTAAATCGTACTCTGTTCCTTTCGAGACGAGAGCGTCCAATTCCTCCAAAGCTACTCCTTTAATACAAAAACCCGAAGCGGCGTCGAACGTTCCGGTGCTTAAGTTCCGGCCGTTCTTCGGCAGCTCCGGGTGACCGGGCAAAGCATATATTCGTTCATGAAGCTCCATGGCGGAATTTCGATGTCGCTTCTTCCACCGTACTTTTAATTAAGCCCGGCAGTTCGACCTCCAGAAACTCGCTTCGCCCTTCTGCTTGTCCTTCTTCCGTCGCAGAAAGCTCGGAAAGACGCCAATGGGCCAAAAATTCGATATTGCCTTCCCCGCCTGTAATCGGCGAGAAGGTTAGACCCTGCAGCCGAAACCCTAGCGCATCCGCAAATGTTAGCACATCGCGCAACACTTTGGCATGAACGGCGGAGTCCCGCACGACGCCGGATTTGCCGACTTGGTCCCTGCCGGCCTCGAATTGAGGCTTGATTAACGCGGCCGTCTCGCCGCCAGGCAAGAGCAATTGCGCGAGCACGGGCAAGATGAGCTTTAACGAGATGAAGCTGACGTCGATCGAGGCGAAGCTAGGTCTCTCGTCATCGAGCTGATCGAGCGTCATATGACGAAAGTTCAATCGCTCCATCACATGGACTCGCTTGTCCTGTCTAAGCGACCAATCGAGTTGATTGTATCCGACGTCTATCGCATATACGAGCTTAGCTCCATGCTGCAACGCGCAATCGGTGAATCCACCGGTCGACGCGCCGATGTCGAGCATGACCGCGTCCTTTAGATCGAGCCCGAAAACGCGAATCGCTTTCTCGAGCTTTAATCCGCCTCGGCTAACGTAAGGATGCGGCGCGCCTTTGACCGTGATCGCTGCGTCGCGAGGCACCTTCGTGCCCGCTTTGTCTATTTTCTCGGTTCCGACCAACACAAGACCGGCCATGATGGACGCTTTCGCCTTTTCCCGGCTTTCAAAATAACCGAGTTCGATCAGCAATACGTCGAGCCGTTCCTTAGCGACTGTCGTCTTCTCCATCAGGTCGCACGCTGCCTTTGGCGCACGACGAGCGTAGCCAGCTGTCTAGCGACTGCTTCGGCGGTTAAGCCGCATTGCGCCCGTTGCTCCTTGATCGTTGCATGCTCGATGAACAAATCCGGTATGCCGGCTAGATGCACCGGCACCGAGTGCACGTTGTTCAGCGCGTAAAACTCCATGATCGCGCTGCCCAGCCCGCCTTGGACCGAGCCTTCCTCAAGCACGAGCACCGGCATATGTTCCTTGGCG
Organism: Cohnella yongneupensis; assembly: GCF_042655785.1. Classification (NCBI taxonomy): domain Bacteria; kingdom Bacillati; phylum Bacillota; class Bacilli; order Caryophanales; family Paenibacillaceae; genus Cohnella; species Cohnella yongneupensis. Next base: position 33,457 of record NZ_JBHSNC010000058.1, on the reverse strand, counting down.
AGCGACAAGAGCAGCTTCTCGTCGAGCGGCTTAACGAATCTCGCGTTAATGACGCGAACGTTCAACCCCTCGCGGCGCAGCAGCTCCGCCGCTTCTTCGGCGACTTGTACCATCGGTCCGATCGCGATAACTGCGGCGTAATCGCCCTCTTTGACCGTCTCCCACGTTCCGATCTCGATCGGCGTAGGCACGGCATCGATCGCGGAGCCCGTGCCTTGAATGCGAGGATAACGGATGGCGATCGGGCCTAGATCGTAATCGACGGCCGTCTTCATCATGTTCCGCAGCTCGCATTCGTCCTTAGGCATCATGAGCACCATATTCGGGATATGCCTCAAGAACGCGATATCGTATACGCCTTGATGCGTTTCTCCGTCCGCGCCGACTAAGCCGGCGCGGTCGATCGCGAAGATGACGTTCAAATTTTGCCGGCAAATATCATGCACGACTTGATCGTACGCCCGCTGCAGGAAAGTGGAATAGACCGCGAATACCGGTTTCATCCCTTCCATCGCAAGCGCTGCGGACATCGTCGCCGCATGCTGCTCGGCGATGCCGACGTCGAACATGCGATCCGGGTATTTCTTCGCAAACTTAAGCAAGCCCGATCCGCCCGGCATGGCCGGCGTAATCGCCACGATCCGCTTGTCTTGATCGGCGAGCTCGATGAGCGTGTTGCCGAATACCTCGGTATACATCGGAGGTCCGACCGGCTTCACGACCTGCCCGGATTCGATCTTATAAGCGCCGGATACGCCATGCCAAGTATGCGAATCTTCTTCCGCCGGGGTGTAGCCTTTGCCTTTGGTCGTCAGCACGTGAACGAGCACCGGACCATTGACGCTATCCGCTTGCTTAAACGTCTCGAGCAGCTTCGGAATGTCGTGACCGTCTACGGGTCCGAAATATTTCAAGCCGAATTCCTCGAATAGCATGCCGTCCGGCGTTACCAAATACTTCAGACTGTCCTTCACTCTCTCTGCGGTCTTTGCAAGCTTCCCGCCGATCGCGGGAATTTTGCGAAGCAGCCAATCGAGCTCGTCTTTCGCCTTGTGGTAAATTTTCTCGGAGCGGACTTTGCCTAAATAGTTATGAATCGCACCGACGTTCGGAGCGATGGACATTTCGTTGTCGTTCAGCACGACCATGAGCTTGCGTTTCTCGTCGCCGATATGGTTAAGCGCCTCTAACGCCATGCCGCCCGTGAGCGCGCCGTCTCCGATGATGGCGATGACTCGGTTGGAGTCGCCCTTCAAATCGCGCGCCAAAGCCATCCCCATCGCGGCGGACAGGGAAGTGCTGCTGTGGCCTGCCTCCCAGACGTCATGCTCGCTTTCGTTGCGCTTCACGAAGCCGCACAAGCCGTCTTTTTGGCGAAGCGTATCGAATCGGTTTTTGCGTCCCGTCAAAATTTTATGCACGTAAGCTTGGTGACCCACGTCGAAAATCATTTTGTCGGTCGGACTGTTGTATCGGTAGTGCAACGCAAGCGTCAATTCCACGACGCCAAGATTCGGCGCGAGATGACCGCCCGTCGCGGACAATTTTTGTATGAGAAAATGCCGAATTTCTTCCGCCAACTGAGGAAGTTCGGGTAGCGTCAAACTCTTAAGATGGTTAGGACTGTCGATTTTGTCGAGCAGCAAGTCTGTTCCCCGCTTTCCTCGAAAGGGTATTACGCCTATTATACCATAACGCTAATCAATGCCCAAACCGGGAAAGGGATATCGCCATAAGCGATTCCGTCGCTTAATGATCGCGCGCGAGCAAAGAGCTCGCGATTTGGCGAAGCCGCTCGGGCTGTGCCAATCCCGCCTCGCCAAGCGCGTCGTTCGCTTCCGACGTCAGCTTCGCGACGCGTTCGCGACTTGCGTCCAAGCCGATCAAATACGGATAAGTTACCTTCTCTTGCCTTTCGTCGCTCTTAACCGGCTTGCCAAGCTTCGCGGCATCGCCGGTCAAATCAAGAATATCGTCTTGGATTTGGAAGGCCAGTCCGATATTGCGGCCGAACAGTTCTAGCGCTGCCAATTGGTTATCGCCGGCTTCCGCCGCATGCCCGCCAGCTCGCAGGCTAAACGCGATCAGATCGCTCGTCTTATGGAGATGAATGTACTCCAGCTGGTCAAGCGAGGTGACGCCTTGTTCGCCCAGCATGTCCGATACCTGACCGCCGACCATGCCGGGCAATCCGGCAAAACGCGACAGTTCCGAGACGACGGCAAGCGCTCGTTCGGCAGGCACGCCTAGACGGGCGGCGCCGGCGGCTACATGGAAGGCGTGCGTCAATAAACCGTCGCCAGCCAAAATCGCCATCGCGTCTCCGTACACTTTATGATTCGTCAGCCGGCCGCGACGGTAATCGTCATTGTCCATAGCGGGCAAGTCATCGTGAATCAGCGAGTACGTGTGGATCATTTCGACCGCCGCCGCGAAGGGCATGGCGCGTTCGCTCGCTTCGGCTTTGCCGGCAACTGCTTCGGCCGCCGCGAGCACGAAGATCGGACGAAGTCGCTTGCCCCCGGCCAGAAGCGAATAGTTCATCGCTTCGCGAAGCTTCGCCGGAATCGCCCACTCTTCCGAAAACACAGCCGTTAACGCAAGCTCGATCTTGTGTTTCTGCCGTTCTAAGTACGTATGTAAACTGTCTGACATCGTCACGCCGATTCCCCTTATCTCCTAGCTGTCGCTTTGCGCCGGCACGAAAGGCTTCCGTCCTAGTCCGCCTTCGCCTTCCACGAGTATTTCGATGCGCCGCTCGACTTGCTCAAGCTTCTGGCCGCATAAGCTCGATAGCCGCATCCCTTCCTGAAACAGCTCGATAGCGGTTTCGAGCGGCACGTCCCCGCTTTCCAGCTTAGCCACGATAGTCTCCAACGATTCCATCGCCTGCTCGAACGATACGGAAGCTTGCTCCTCGGCGGTGACATTGTCCGTAACGCTTTTTTTAGCCATCTTGAACGCCCTCCCCTTCGATTCCCCATACTTGACAGCTCAACTTGCCGTCCGTAAGCCTTACGCGGATGAGATCTCCCGGTTGAACCCCGTCGACCGAACGGACGATCGAACGTTCTTGCTCGTCGAAGACGAGGCTGTAGCCGCGCGCCATTACTTTCAGCGGACTTAACGCGTCCAAATGGCGAACGAGAGAGCCGAATCGATTCGCGTGCATTCTCGTCAGGCCGTTCATCGCAAGCGTTAAGCTACGCTGCAACGCATCCAGACGTTGCCTAGCCAGCATCGCCTGCTGCTCCGGATTTCTCGCCGCAAGCTTCCCGATTAAGCGGGTCAGCTTATCCGAATTCCTGACAAGTTGCGCGTTCATCCGGTAATTCAGCCGTTCACGCAGCCGATCGAGCCGCTCCGCTTGAACGAGCAGACTGCGTCTCGGCTGAAGGAAATACGGCGACCTGGCCGCTCTGTTCAGCCTCTCCCGCGAGCGCTCCAGCTTAACGCGCAATGCGCTTACGAGCTGTTGACGCATGTAAGCGATCCGTTGCTTAAGCTCGGTAACGTGCGGAACCGCCAGTTCGGCGGCGGCCGTAGGCGTCGGCGCGCGCAAATCGGCGGCGAAATCCGCGATCGTGAAGTCCGTCTCGTGTCCGACGGCGGAAATAATCGGAATACGCGACCCGCGCACGGCTCTCGCGACAGCCTCTTCGTTGAACGCCCACAGCTCTTCCAGCGAGCCGCCTCCCCGTCCGACGATGAGCACGTCCGCCTCGCCGAGCGCGTTCATGGCTCCGATCGCTTTCACGATCGACGGCGCTGCTTGCGTGCCTTGCACCGATACCGGATACAGAAGCACGTTTACCCCCGGATTGCGCCTTTGGATCGTAATAATAATATCGCGAACGGCCGCCCCGGTAGGAGAAGTAATGACGCCGACCGTGCGAGGGTAGCTTGGAATCGGTCGCTTGAACCGATCCGAGAACAACCCTTCCGCGTCCAGCTTCCGTTTAAGCTGCTCGAACGCCAAGTATAAGCTGCCGATGCCGTCCGGCTGCATGGCCGTCGCATAAAATTGGTACTGCCCGTCGCGCTCATAAACGGAGATGCCTCCGCGAGCCAACACCTTCATTCCGTCTTTCGGAGCAAAAGGAAGCCGTTGGTTGTAGGAGGCAAACATAATGCATTTTAGGCGGCCGCCTTCGTCTTTCAACGTGAAGTACATATGTCCGCTGGAGTGGCGCGTGAAGTTGGATATTTCGCCTTTTAACCATATGTCTTGGAAGCTGGAGTCGCCCTCCAGCTTCAGCTTGATGAGGCGGTTTATATCGCGGATCGTCAGAATCCGTGCCTGGTCCATCGGTTACCGACCTCCTTCCAGCGCGCGGCGGAATCGAATGGGGATTCGCTTACCCCAATCCGTTCGCGCGTTTGGCGGATTTGAGCGTATTCGCCATCAGCATCGTTATCGTCATCGGGCCAACGCCGCGCGGGACAGGCGTAATCCAGCCTGCCGTGTCCAGAACGTCGTCATAATCCACGTCTCCGCACAGCTTGCCGTCCGGTAAACGGTTCATGCCGACGTCGATAACGACGGCGCCTTCCTTGACCCATTCCTTCTTGACGAGCTTGGCGACGCCGACGGCTACGACAAGAATGTCCGCTTGTCTCGCCATCTCCGGCAAGTTAGGCGTGCGAGAATGGCACATCGTTACCGTCGCGTTCTCGCGAAGAAGCAACATGGATACCGGTTTGCCGACGATATTGCTTCTGCCTATGACGACCGCATGCTTGCCCGCGGGCGAGTTGCCCGTACGTTTCAGCAATTCGATTACGCCCGATGGCGTGCAAGGGAGCAACGCGTCGTCGCCGATCATTAGGTTGCCTACGCTGACCGGGTGGAATCCGTCAACGTCTTTTTCTACCGAGATCGCGTCGATAACCGCTTTCTCTTCGATATGCTTCGGCAGCGGCAATTGCACGAGAATGCCGTGAATGACGTCGCTGCGGTTGTATTTGTCGATAAGATCAAGAAGCGCTTGCTGAGACGTTTCCGCGGGTAGACGAACGACCTCGGAATAATAGCCCAGTTGTTCGCAGGCTTTCGCTTTGTTGTTCACGTATACTTGGGACGCCGGATCTTCGCCGACCAGAATGACGACCAACCCCGGCGTCACGCCTTTGCTCTTAAGCTGATCTACCTCTTGCCGCATTTCCTCGCGGATCGCGTCCGAAATATTTTTGCCGTCGATAATTTGAGCGCTCATCTCTCATCTTCCCCCTACTTCTGCTCTTCCTTCTCCCTCAGCATCCGTCCAAGAACGCCGTTGACGAACTTGCCGTTCTCCGCCAATCCAAAATGCTTGGCCAGCTCGATCGCTTCGTTAATGGCGACTTTCGCCGGCACGTCGTCGCGATACTTAATTTCGTACGCGGCAAGGCGCAGCACTTGACGATCCACCCGCGACAACCGGTCGACTTGCCAGCCGGTCAAATAAACCGCCAGCTGTTGGTCGATCTCTTCGCGATTATGGATGACGCCCTCCACGAGCTCGCGCGTATAGGCATCGATCTTCGCTAATTCGCCTACGTCCGCGCCAATCTCGTTCTCTTGCCGTGCTTCTTCCATTACGACGTTAATGGCTTCTTCACCGGTCACGCCGTTCATTTCCATCAGGTACAAGCTTTGCACCACGATCTCTCTGGCTAGTCTGCGTTTCATGAGTCCTCCTGAATCGTTCGCGCCTAATGTGCGCAACGGCCGATAAAACTTAGTATGTTGCCTGCGGAAACAAAAAAACCTATGAGCGATTCTACGCCGGCATCGGGCGACCGGGGAGCCTGAGCTCCGCCGTCGCCGTCGTTCCGGCAAGAATTATCACAGGGATTATCGCGACCGTGGCCAACGATCTGTTACCCACTCCGTCAAGCGCTCCCACGGCAGCAGAGGACCTCTTCCTTCGTCCTTATGCTTGCCGACCCAATAGCCGATTCCGACGATTAGAGCGCAAAATAACATGTCCCAAAAACCTGCGAATAAATAAATGACTCCGAAGAAAAGGCCTGCGACAACCCCGGAGATTCTTCCCCCGTAGGTTTCCCACGCGTATTTCCACATGGCGGCCCCTCCTATTCCACGCGGCTTTTGAAGGTTTGCGGCGCTTGCGTCACGTTCGCGATGAATACGGACACTTCCGCGACCGGAATTCCCGTTGTCTCTTCAATGTGCTGCGATACTGTGCGTTGCATTTCTTCCGACAACGCCGGAATGGAACTGTCGCCGTCCACGAAAGCGCGAATTTGAATTTCCAAGCCGGACTCGTTGACCCGCACGCGGGCTTTCAAGTCTTTGACGCCGCGCGAACGCGAAGCCGCTTTGAGCGCGAGGTTCTCGACCGTCTCCACGGAGATGCGAATATCGCCGTGATCCGTGCGTTGATTGATGGAAGGCGCGTTATTGCCCCCGCGGCTAACGGATACGATGAAAAAACGCACGCTGATCAATAAAAGCGCGATAGCAACGCAGATGACGGTTATTTGTACCGCTTGCGAATCGCCGGTAACGTTGTCGAGCCAATCATGCAGTCCGCTCTCGTTCAGTCCGCCGCTGGCAACGACGATCGCGAACACCGAGACGGCCCCGATGGCGATGCTATACAAAAAAAGCAGCAGCCTGTCCAACAATTTAATCAACGGTAGAGTCCTCCCTGTCCCCAAAAGGCTGATGTCATGGAAAAAGCTGAATGATAGCGAAAAGGCCTCTAGCGAGAATCCCTGCAGGAATTACTCGTCAGAGGGCCGTCATCCGCATACCGGAAAGGCTTCGTTACCGCGGCAATCGGGGTGCGGTAACGGTATTATCTGACACGCGTTAGCGTGTCTTCGTCCCCCGGCTTGTCGCCCGGTTTGAAGTGCACGTCATGAACGTGTACGTTGACTTCTACGACTGTCAGACCCGTCATCGTCTCGATCGAGCGTTTGACGTTGCGTTGAATTTCCGTCGACACGTCCGGAATTCGTTTACCGAATTGGACGATGATCGATACGTCTACCGCTGCTTCGCGTTGGCCGACTTCCACCTTCACGCCTTTGGACAAGTTCTTCCGTCCGAGCAGTTCAGCGATTCCGGAGGTCAATCCTCCGCTCATGCCCGCTACGCCATCGACTTCCACCGTAGCTAAACCGGCGATCACTTCGATAACTTCGGGCGCGATCTCGATCGTCCCCATTTCGGTACGTTCGTAATCGGGTGCTATCGTTTCCATGCTTGGTTCCACCTCCATATGCCCGGCAAATGGGTGATGTCCGAGCATCTGCCTTCTCTACTAATAAATATAGCATTCCCGGATAATTATGACAAACGCTTGGCCCGTTCGTTAAATTTGTACTTGCTCCCGGGAAGGGTCGGCTTCGCCGTTAACGTCATGTTCTTCCAAGAACTTGATGTCGAACGTGCCGCGGTTGAAGATCGGGTGATTAAGCAGCTTCAAATGGAACGGAATAGTCGTCTTTACGCCTTCGATCATAAACTCGCTCAGCGCTCTGCGCATTCTAGCGATCGCTTCGTCGCGCGTCGGCGCCCAAACGATCAGCTTGGCGATCATCGAATCGTAATGCGGCGAGATCATATATTGCGAATACGCGCTGCTGTCTACGCGAACGCCAGGTCCGCCCGGCGGCAAGTAGAAGCCGATCCGGCCCGGAGAAGGCATGAAATTGCGCTCGGAATCTTCCGCGTTGATGCGGCACTCGATCGACCATCCGTCGAACCTGACTTGTTCTTGGGTGAACGACAGCGGAGCGCCTTCACCGATCGCGATCATTTCCTTGATCAGATCGATGCCCGTGATCATCTCGGTTACGGGATGTTCAACTTGGATACGGGTGTTCATCTCCATGAAGTAGAACTGGCCATCCGGTCCGAGCAAGTATTCGATCGTACCCGCGCCGGAATAGTTGACGGCTTTCGCGGCGCGTACGGACGCAACGCCCATACGCTCGCGAAGTGCCGGCGTCATGACCGGGCAAGGCGCCTCTTCGACCAGCTTCTGGCGACGACGCTGTACCGAGCAGTCCCGTTCGCCGAGGTAGACGACGTTGCCGTGCTTGTCGGCGATAATTTGAATTTCGACGTGCTTCATGCCCGTCAAATACTTCTCCAAGTATACGCCCGCATTGCCGAACGCCTTTTGGGCTTCTTGCTGCGCGGTCGTAATCTCGCGGATGAGCATCTCTTCGTTCTCCGCGAGACGGATGCCTCTTCCGCCCCCGCCCGCCGTAGCTTTGATGATGATCGGATAACCGATCTCGCGAGCTACGCGAATCGCGTCGTCCAAGTCTTCGACCAAGCCGTCGGAGCCCGGAATAACCGGCACGTCGGCGTCCTTCATCGTCTGCTTGGCGACGGATTTGTCGCCCATGCGGCTGATCGCTTCCGAGGAAGGACCGATGAAGGTGATATTGCACGTTTCGCAAATGTCCGCGAAGTCGGCGTTCTCGGACAAAAACCCGTAACCGGGATGAATGGCATCGCAATCGGTTAACGTCGCGACGCTCATAATATTCGTTAGGTTGAGGTAACTATCTTTGGATGCGGTCGGCCCGATGCAGTACGCTTCGTCGGCCAGACGAACATGCAAAGATTCCCGGTCGGCTTCGGAATAGACCGCCACGGCAGTAATTCCTAATTCTCGGCATGCGCGGATGATGCGTACCGCAATTTCGCCGCGATTGGCCACCAAAATCTTTTGAAATTTCAAGATGAAATCCTCCTTGGGATTATTCCGGCTTAACGAGGAACAGCGGTTGGCCGAATTCGACGAGTTGACCGTTCTCCACGAGAATTTCCACGATCTCGCCTTTTACTTCTGCTTCCAAAGGATTCATGAGCTTCATGGCTTCCAAGATGCAGACGACCGATTTGTCATTCACTCTGTCGCCAACGTTAACGAAATTGGAGGCGTCCGGAGACGGAGCCCGATAGAACGTACCGACCATCGGCGATACGATTTTGTGCAGGTTGGATTGATCCGCGGCAGGCTTAGCTTCCGCAGCGGGCGCTGCTGCTACCGGAGCGGCAACTGGCGTCGGGACGGCGGGCACGTATGTATGAGAAAGCGGTGCGGTTTGCACGTTAACGACTTCCGTGCGGCCTGGCTTGCGAATGGCGATTCGCGTACCTTCGTTCTCGATTTCTAGTTCTTGTACGGACGTTTGGTCTACTAATTTGATCAATTCTTTAATTTCACTCAGCTTAAACATGTCGGTCACTCCTTGAATCGGGATCTCCCCGTCCAAGCATAAACGGCTTACGCCGTCCTTTGGATGGTGGATTAACGTTTGTGTCTGTGACGATTCAGTGTAAGTATCGAAGATACTTACTTTCTGAATGGTTGAGAAAGCTCGTTCGTTCCCATAACGGACTTATTATATCATAAACGGATAAAATGGAAAGTGTCCATTAGCTGACCGAGCGGACTGCGCGCTTGCCGAACGCGCAAAGGGATGCGAATCCCCGGATCGGAGTCGCATCCCTTGCGTGTTTCTTCGCTGGCATCCGTTATTGCGTCACGACCTGCACAGTCACGTGATCTGGAGAAGTGTTAAGCTCCTTGGTCGCCAGATCGACAATGCTGACCGCTTGCTTCTTCTCCAGCTTGTCGCTAAGGACGATTATTTTGTAATTGTTGACATCTTCTTCCGATACGACCGCGTTATCGAACTCTTGCAGCAGCTTATCCTCGAGAGCGGTAATGCGGTCGTTCGTATCCTCGAGTTGTCTGAGTTGCTCGGATGCCGCTTGCGCTTCTTCGGGCGAATGGTTCTTCGTGTCGGCCAAAATTGAGGATAAGTCATCCGCCGTCTTATCGACTTTCTCTTTTCTGCTCAACGAGATTTGATCGAGCAGCTCGGCGCCCTTCAGGTTGGTCATGTCCTTGATGACGGCTTCGTCTTCGGGAGAAAGTCCAGTTGCCGTATCGTCGGACGCGATCGTACTGTCGTCCGTCGCCGTGCTCGTTTCGCCCGTAATCGTGTCCACTTGCGTGATCTCGATGCCGTCCGAATTCGTTCCGGAAGCTTGCGTCGCGTCCAACTGATTCGTCTGCTCCGTAATGCCGTTCGCATTATCGGTTTTGGGGACGTCCTCCGTGAATAAGTAGTACGCGGACAAGATGACCATCAAGCTGAGCATCGATACTAACCAAATCGTTTGACGTTTGTTGTTCATTGCTCCATTCCTCCCAAAATAATGATTTTCGAACTGCGGACTTCTGCGACTCCGTCATTCACGTTTTGCGCGGCACGACCGAAATTTTATGCAAAGGGACGTCCAGGCCGCGGGATACCGCTTCGGCTATCAACTTGTGAACCGTTGCGTTCTCCGCGCCTTTCGCCACGATGATGACGCCTCTGACCTTAGGTTTCAGCTTCTTGATGACGATCGGCGACTGGCCTCCCGATACTTCGTAAAGGACGACTTGACCGTCGTTCGTCACTTCCGTGATGTGCCGGCTGGCTCCGTTGCGATCGGATTCCTCGGTAATTTGCTGGACCCGTTTCTCGTTCAGTCCGAGAACCGTCTCCTCCGTCGATTCGACCGTCACCAACACTTGCGTCGTGCCGACTCCGACCATCGTTTCGAGCAAATCCTTAAGCCGGGTTTCGAGCTGCGTCTCGATATCCGTGAACGGATCGTCGCTCTTATCGGCCCCGCCGCCTATGAACGTTTGTTCCGTGGGAACGTCCTGGTCGTTAGGCGGAGACAGATCCGATCCGCCGCCGGGATCGACGGGCTTGAAGTTCAACATGGAGGCGACAAGCAACAGCACTGCGCCGATTAACCCGATCATCACGAGCCAGCGGAACGTCTTGATTCTGCGGGGACCGCCGGGACCTCCGCCGCCCTTGCCGCCTCCGATGAACGATTCCATCTGCTGCAGCCAATTTGCCATCCTGTCACCTCCTTGATCCGCTCGCGCCGACCGAATCCGGCGAAGCAGGCGTTTGCGAAACTTTGATTAAGGCGGAAGTGATGCCGAACCGATTGGCGACCAGCGTAACGACGCGCGACTCCGTCCGCGAATCCAAGTCCGTCTCTTCCGCCATTGCTTCTTGCGCCTGATCGCCTACCGCCTCATCTTTGCGGCTATCGCCGTCTTCGCTACTGCTACCGTTGCTACTGCTGCTGTTCAGCTCGCCTCCGACCTCGACATGAATATCGACGGAAGCGATCGGGTCGATTTCCTTCATCGGAGCGATTGCACCCTTAGCTTGCGAGGACTCGCCGCCGTCGGTCCTTTCGAGAACGACTTTAACGCTCGTCACCGTCCAGTTACCGGCTTTGTCTTGCGCCGTCTGCACGTCCACGCTCCGTACCGCTCGTTGCTCGTTAGCTTCCACGTCGGACCGGATGGCCGCGGCCAGCCTTGTCGATACGAGGTTAGCTGCCTGCTCGGATTGCCGGTTACGCAGCTTCTCGCCTTCCGATTCGATCATCGCCAGCTGGTCCGGAGCGATTTGCGGGGACTTTTCCACGATGTCCAGCCCTTCCGCCAGCTTGCTCCCGAAATCGCCCTTCATCCAATGAAGGACCGGCGTCGCCACGGTAAGCAGTAGGATCAAGCCGGCGACGAGCCTGACATAGCGTTGCATCGTGCGATTGGGGAGCAACAGATCGATGATCGACGCCAGCAGCAGCACCGCGATAATTTGGCGAAGCCAGCCGGCTATGCCGTCCATCAACCCCATTTGCATGTCGCCCCCTAGCGTTATCGAATCATGAGCGCAGCGTTGCCCGCCGTAAGAATGATCGTTACCGCCAGGAAGAACATCAGCCCGACCGAAGCGAGCGCCGCGAATACGTAAATGAGCGTTTTGCCGATCGTCTGCAGGCAGTGAACGATGGGCGTATCTCCGAGCGGCTGCATAATCGCCCCGGCTAACCGATAAATCAAGGCGAGCGTCAATACTTTGAGCGCGGGGAACGCGCATAAGAACAACAAGATGATGACCCCAGCCAAGCCGACGGCGTTCTTGACGAGCATGCTGGCCGACATGACCGTATCCGCGGCGTCCGAGAACATTTTGCCGACGACCGGCACGAAGTTGCCTGTCACGAACTTCGCCGTGCGAAGCGCCACGCCGTCCGTTACGGCGCCCGTCGCGCCTTGCACCGACAACACGCCGAGGAAGACGGTCAACATGACTCCCAGTAACCCGACGGCCACGTTTCGAAGCAAGTTAGCCAAGTGCGTAACTTTGTATCTCTCGGTGATGGAGCTGACCAGGTGCAAAATGGCGGAGAAGAACAAGAGCGGGAACACGACGAGATGAATGAACGTGCCGATCGTATGAATCATGAACACGATGAGCGGATGCAGTACCGCCGCGGAGGCGACGCCACCAGTACCCGCCAGCAACGTTAGCAGCAAGGGCACCATGGCGAGCATGAACTGTACCATGCTGCCGATCGCGTCCCCCGCGTACGACGTCGCCGCGCGAAAGCTGTTCACGGCCAAGATGATGAGTACCATGTACGCGATCGCGTACGCGACTTTGCTGACGGCGTTGCGTTCGAACGCGTTCTGCATCGTCTCGAGCAGCATCGTGAACACGGTCAGCAGCACGATCGTGACGAGCAGCTTGCCGCTGTATAGCACTTCGTGCAAGAAAAACCGGGCTAGACCGGCCAGCGCTTGTCCCGTATTCCATCCGCCCCCGCTCGGGAACATAAGCTCGCGAAGCTCGGGGAGCTTGCCGTCGGGAAAATAACCGCCGTATTCGTTTTTCAAGTCGTTCCAATATTTTTGGATTTGCGCCGTATCGACGTCTTCGCTTTGCGCTTTGGCGAGCTCGCCGGACACTTCCGCGCCGGTCTCCGGGCCGTCTTGCGCTTGACCGGCCTGATCCGGAACCGCGGCTTGGACAACGCCGAACGTGCTTATCAGCAGGTATAAAAGTATTCCGATAATCGCGATTACGAGCTTTCCGCTCATTCCCGTATGCCGGCGCATCCGTTTCCTCCGATCCGCGCGATCCGCGCTAGGCCGGCAGCAAATTCAGCACCGTCTCCACGATGACGCTGATGATGGGCACCGCCATGACCAGAATGAGCATTTTGCCGGCGAATTCGATTTTCGATGCGATGCTTTCTAACCCTGCGTCTCTGACGATTTGCGCTCCGAATTCCGCGATGTAGGCTATCCCGATTATTTTCAGCATCGTCTTCAAGTACACCGACGGAATGCCCGAGCGATCGGCCAGCTCTTCTAACACGGTGATTACGCTGTCGATCTGTCCAATCAGCATGAGGAATATCGCTACACCAACGAAAGCCGCAAGCAAATAGGCGAACATCGGCTTCTGTTCCCGGATGACGAGAATTAGCACCGTGGCAAGAAATCCGATTCCGACGATCTGAAGAATGTCCACCGCATTCACCTACTGGAACAAAAATATCGTCTTGATCTCCTGGAACAATTCATTGAGCAGCCGAACGACCATGAACAAGACGACGACAAACCCGATGACCGTTACCCAGTGCGCCATGTCTTCCTTGCCCATCTGCTTCAGCACCGTATGAATCATCGCCACGATGATGCCGATGCCGGCGATTTGGAAGATGGTGCTGATGTCGATGTTCATCGATACGTCCCCCTACTACACGATCAGAATAACGATCAACGCAGCGCCGAGCGCGCCTAGACTTCGACTCAGCCTCTCGTACTTTTGCTGATCGTCGCGCGCGTTCGCCTCTTCAGCCTGGAGCTGGTGCATCGCGAGACGGATATGCTTCAGCTGGTCTTCCCGCCCGCTTGCCCCAAGCGTCGAGCCGAAACGGATGAGCGCTTCCTGCTCGGGCGCCCGCATGGCCGTTTCCGGCCATCTCGCCACGATCGCCCGTCCCCATATTTCCTTGACCGTCACGCCCGAATGGGCCGTCTCGGTCTGAAGCGAACCGGCGATGTCCTTGAACAGGTACGACAGCGGCGGAGGGACGGCTCCCGCGATGCGGTCCAGCGCTTGCGGCAAAGGCGTCTGCCCGTAGCTGATCTCGGTCTCTAGCCGCTGAAGCGCGTGGAGCAGCTGACGGATCTGCTTGGGCCTTGCCGCGTATCTTGCCGCCTGCACGAATCCGATCATCGTACCCGCGAACAGGATGAGCGCGACGCCGATGAACTTAAGCATGGTCCTCATCTCCTAGCGCGCGCGAATCCGGAGAGCGGATTGCGGGCATCGGTCTCGTCTTTACCGTCACCGGCGCCGGTTGCGTAACGACCGGAAGCGGCGCGTCCCGCGGTACGGCTCCGACGCGCATGCGCGTCCGTCCCGCGGCTTCCATCGCGGCTTCCTCCGCCGAGACGATCCGATGCTCGACTTGCCCCCCGCTTCGCGACAGGAGCACGTAAGCGCCGAATACGCCGTCCGCGGCAAGCTGCGCGAGCACTGGACGAGCGAATACGTCCGCTATGCTTGCGGCATGCGCCGTCGCCAGCACCCTTACGCCCGCATGGATTGCTTCGTTAAGCGCCGCCGCGTCCTCCGGACGTCCGATTTCGTCGACTGCGATTACTTCCGGCGACAGCGAGCGGACCATCATCATGACGCCTTCCGCCTTCGGGCAAGCATCCAGCACGTCGCAACGGGGGCCGAGGTCGAACGTCGGGACCCCTCGCTCGCAGGCCGCGATTTCCGAGCGCTCGTCGACGATGCCGACTTTGCGGCCTCTCCAACCGAGCGCGCGGGGATGGTGCCACTCCCCCGCGCTTATGCAGCGGGCCAAATCTCGGATCAACGTCGTCTTCCCTTGTTGCGGAGGCGAGACGATCAGCGTGTGGCGTATCGTTCGAGCTTGTAAGTCTAGCAAGCCGGGCAACACCTGGGCTCCGAAGCCGACGCGGGCTCTGGCGATTCGCACGTTGAACCCCGCAATGTCCCGCAGATGGGCAACGGAGCCCTTGTCTAGCACCGTTCGTCCCGCCAGGCCGATCCGATGCCCGCCGGGGACGGTTACGTAACCTCTGCGCAATTCTTCTTCTACCGCGTATAACGAATGGTTCGTCACTCTCTCCAGGAACGCCCGGCACTCTTCTTTGTCAGGCGTGAACGCGGATCGGTAATCGTCGGTCAACGACCCGTCCGGACGTACGAACGCGCTGCGACTTCCGTAGCCGATCTCGAGCGGGCGGTTTTCGCGAATCCGAATTTCTTCCAGCGTCTGCACCGCCTCGCCGGCTATTCTTTCCAGCACGCTTCTCAAAGCGGCCGGGAACAACGTCAATAAGGTTGGATGCACGCGAAACCCCCTTTCGGCGCGAAGGATGTTATTAGCTGATTCATATGTATGCTTGTACGCGGGGATTATGCCTGCTTGGACGCCCGACTCTACCTTTCTTATTTGCGCAAAATACCGATTAATAGACAGCCCACGCCTGCTAGAATCCAGATTAGCTTCACCGGAGACAGCTTGTCCGAGAGACCGATCAACCCGATCGCGGTCGTTGAGATGAGCACGAACGGACCGACGAGCGCGAGCATGGAGTTTACGACTAGCGCTTTTTGCACGTCGTTCAGCCGAAGCATAATAATCGCGGCGGTCACTTCGATGCTGCCGGACAAAATTCTCAGCATCGCCATGCTGAATGCGGCTTTATCCATTTCAATCTCCCCTTTAGTAAGCCTCTATCTGATGCTATGCGCGCGAACAAGCCAACTTGTCTTATCGTTGAGAGAATTTCGTAAGTCACCCTGATGCTCCCTTGGAACCACGAACTAGGCTAACGCATATATTGGGCTTGTGATTCCACCTCTGACCACAATGAGGAGAGTTGAAAATGGAAATAACGACCTTTAATGCCGAATGGCCAACGCGACTGCTAGACCCAAGCGGACGCAGAATGGCAAAGCCTCGCACGAGAGGCTACACGATGGTCATCGACAAAGGCTTAGGCTTGCATGCCTTTACGGATTTGCTGAACACGGCCGGAGATTATATCGACATCGTTAAATTCGGGTTCGGCACTTCGACGCTCTATCCGCCCGCGCTAATGCGCGAAAAAATCGAGCTGGCACGCAAGCACGGCATCGTCGTTATGCCAGGCGGAACTTTACTCGAAGCGGCCGTCAAGCAGGATCTTGTTCCCGCGTTCTTCCGTCAAGTGCTTACGCTCGGCTTTAATGGTATCGAGGTGTCGGACGGTACGATTGTGCTAAGCCGGCGCGATCGGGACGATCTCATCCGAGACGGCGTCAGCTTGGGGCTGAAGGTGTATACGGAATACGGCAAAAAGCTATTCGGGTCGCGTATCGACGTTGAAGAGTTCACAAGGACGGCGGAGCAGGATTGGGCTTGCGGGGCGGATTTGGTAACGGTAGAGGCGAGAGAATCCGGTGTCGGCGTCGGTCTGTTCGACGAGCACGGCAACTGTCGGGAATCGGAGCTGCAATTCATGGCGAGCGCGGTGCCCCAGCTCGAGAGAGTCATGTGGGAGGCTCCGCAAAAAGACCAGCAGGTTTCCTTGATCAAGTCGCTCGGATCGGACGTTAACCTGGGCAACATCTCTGTTCAGGACGTCATCGCGCTCGAGACGATGAGACGCGGGCTCCGTTCGGACACTTTCCATTTGCAAAGCGCGACGTTCGTCGCGGACTACGTGATTTAACCTTCGCGTTACGCCAAGCCCCGCGTTCTAAACGCGGGGCTTGTTCCATATCGTGTACCATCTAGCTCTAGCGGATCGGGAGCGTGTAACCTTCATGTATGGAGATCTGGTATTGGTCGCGCTAATCATTATCGGCCTCATCGGCCGTTCGCCCATTATTACGACAGCCGCATGTCTTCTGCTGATCGTAAAGCTCGTGCATCTGGAACGTTACTTGCCGTCTATTGAACGCAGAGGGATGGAGCTTGGGCTGTTATTCCTTACGCTTGCCGTACTCGTGCCGTTCGCGTCGGGCCGGGTGCAGCCGAAAGACATCGTGAACGCGTTCTCCGGCTGGGTCGGGTGGGTTGCATTGTTGGGCGGAGCGACGGCGACGTTCCTGAACAGCCGGGGACTGGAAATGTTGCGGGTCGACCCGCAGCTGATCGTGGGCATCGTTATCGGCTCCATCGTCGGCATTCTGTTCCTGCGCGGCATTCCGGTAGGCCCGCTTATGGCCGCCGGCCTAACCGCGGTGTTCATTAAACTGATTCAGCTGCTCTTGGGAAAATAAGGAGTAACGCGCCTCCAGTACCGATAGGTAGACTCGAACCTGATGCTTAGCGGTAAGACTTGCCGTTATTTCTTGCTCCGGACCGAATACGACTACGATAGCGGCACTCCGTGCCGCTATTCCTTCGTTCAACCGCACAATAGGCCTAAAAACAAAAAAATAACGGCAACGAATGCCGTTATTTTCCTCAAACCGTTATTTGATGGCTGAATAACGGCAAAATGTGCCGCTAATCCTCGCAACTACTTCACTTATCTGCGATCCTGAGGACCACCGACGAACACGCTGTCCGCCGTATCCAATCCGTACGCGGTATGAAGCGCGCGGACGACGTCTTGCACTTTCTCCGCGGCGATTACGCACGAGACTTTGATCTCGGACGTGCTAACCATCTTAATGCTGACGCCTACGCTGGAGATTGCTTCGAACATCGTCGCCGCGACGCCCGGGTTGGATACCATTCCCGCGCCTACGATCGATACTTTAACGAGGCCTTCCTCGTAAGAAACCTCGCGGTAAGGAACGATAGTTTGGATGCTTGCAAGGACGTCGATCGCTTTGGCCCGATCTGCTGTCGAGATCGTGAACGAGAAGTCGGCTTTGCCGCCTTGCACTCCGCTTTGCACGATAATATCGACGTCGATGCCGTTGTTTGCGAGCGCTCCGAACATTTTGGCGAGTACGCCTGGAACGTCCTCTACGCCAAGCACGCTGATGCGTACTACGTTTTTATCATAAGCGATACCTCGTACGACAATACCCTGTTCCATCTCTGCTTCCTCCCTCACCAACGTGCCTTCGTTATTCGTGAAGCTAGAACGCACGACAAGGTTGACCTTGTTGTGCTTCGCGTACTCTACCGCGCGCGGATGCAAGACGGCCGCGCCAAGGTGGGCCAGCTCCAGCATCTCGTCGTAAGAAATCGTATCCAGCTTGCGCGCGCATTTCACGACGCGCGGGTCCGTGGAGTAGACTCCGTCTACGTCCGTATATATCTCGCATACGTCCGCATTGATCGCCGCGGCCAACGCTACCGCGGTCGTGTCCGAGCCGCCGCGTCCTAGCGTCGTAATCTCTCCGCTCTCGGTCATGCCTTGGAAGCCGGCGACGATGACGACATCCCCTTGATCCAACGCGTTCAATATACGGTCAGGAGAAATATCGTTGATACGCGCCTTAGCGTGGACGGCTTCGGTAACGATGCCCGCCTGCCAGCCCGTGTAAGATTTAGCGCCGTGTCCGAGCTTATGAATCGCCATCGACAACAAGGCTACGGAAATTTGCTCGCCCGTCGTGAGCAGCATATCCATTTCGCGCGCCGGAGGATTGGCGTTGATCTCGTTCGCCTTTTCAATCAAATCATCCGTAGTATCTCCCATCGCCGATACGACGACGACGACGCGGTTGCCTTGCAGCTTCTTGTCGACGATTCGCTGCGCTACCCGTCCCATCCGCTCCGTAGTGCCGACAGAGCTTCCGCCGAACTTCATCACGATCAATGACACCCGTAATTCACTCCCCAAGTTAAATCCTGCGTGAGAATATGTGCATATATCAGTATATTATAGCACAAGTATAAATGCCCAAAAATAATAAAATCCCCGCTTTCCGCAAAAAGTTTGCGGAAAAACGGGGATTCACGACGGTTATTATCGATTTATGCGCGGGAAATGTATCTGCCTTCGCGCGTGTCGATCGACAATACGTCGCCTTCGTTGATGAAGAGCGGCACTTGTACGTTAAAGCCGGTCTCGAGTCTCGCGTTCTTCGTTGCGCCTTGCGCCGTATTGCCTTTGACGCCTGGTTCTGTCTCGGCTACTTTAAGATCCACGCTGTTCGGAATGCTGATGCCGATGATTTCGCCTTTGTAGCTGGAGATGTTCACCGTCATGTTCTCGAGAAGGAAGTTGACTTCCCATTCGAGTTGGCTTTTGTTCAGTTCGAACTGATCGAAAGTCTCGTTGTCCATAAACGTATACTCGGAGCCCGAGTTATACAGATATTGAACAGCACGGTTCTCGATCAACGCGCGACCTACGTTCTCGCCTGCACGGAACGTCTTCTCGACGACGTTGCCGTTACGCAGGTTTTTAAGCTTGGAGCGAACGAACGCCGCGCCCTTGCCCGGTTTTACGTGTTGGAAGTCTGTAACGGAGAAGATGTCGCCGTCCACTTCGATGGAAAGACCTGTTTTAAAATCGTTTACGGAAATCACTGCAAAAATTCCCTCCTGTGGAAACGTCCCGCCCTCTTAGTCCAATATGATCAGATGTTTAGGGGAGTGAGTAAGAATGTGGATCCCGGATTCCGTCATTACGATGTCGTCCTCGATTCTAACGCCGCCGAAGCCGGGGACGTAGATACCGGGCTCGACCGTAACCGTCATGCCTGGGGTTAATACGATATCGCCGGTAATGGAAAGCCGTGGCGCCTCGTGGATTTCCATCCCGAGACCATGGCCGGTCCCATGACCAAAACATTCACCATAACCATACCTTGTGATGATATCTCTCGTCAAGGCATCTCCTTCTTTGCCGGTCATGCCGGGAACGAGATGGTCGAGCGCGTATTGCTGCGCCTCCTGGACGATGCCGTAAATCTCGCGGTGTTTGTCGCTCGGAGTGCCTACGACTACCGTACGCGTAATATCAGAGCAATAGCCTTTGTAGTAGGCGCCGAAGTCAAGCTTCACGAAT
This sequence comes from Cohnella yongneupensis, assembly GCF_042655785.1. Classification (NCBI taxonomy): domain Bacteria; kingdom Bacillati; phylum Bacillota; class Bacilli; order Caryophanales; family Paenibacillaceae; genus Cohnella; species Cohnella yongneupensis. Next base: position 13,598 of record NZ_JBHSNC010000058.1, on the reverse strand, counting down.
TCGTTCCGGCCGATCACCCTGTCGCTTGCGACGCCGTGCGGCAACGCCGATCGCTCGCCGCTTGCCACGATCGTATCGAACGACGAGCTCGTCGCGCCTTGCCCGCGCATGAACACTTCAAGCTCCAACGCGATGGAAGCTTCGGTCACGCCCGGCTTAACGAATCCGAGGATGTGCTCGAACGCCCGGTCCGCCAAGTCCGCCGCTTCTTGCATGATCGCGATTTCGCCTTCGTCTTTGATCATGCGCAGTTGTTCGACCATTCCACCGGCAGGCGCCAGTTGAACGAAGTCGATTGCTTTTTCCAGCGCGCGATAAGACGCGAACGTCATGTCGCCGTCTTCGAACAACAGCGTCTTGACGCCCCACTGCTTAAGCACGTCCGCAACGGTCGCGTTCAGGCTTGGACCGTGCTCGATAATCTCGAATCCTTTCGCCTGTTGAGGCGCTTGCTCGCGATAACGGAAATCCGTCACTAGCGCCGCGTGCCCTTGCGTTATTAGCAGGACGCCTGCCGAGCCGGTAAAACCGGACAAATAACGGCGATTGACCGAATGGGTGACAAGAAGCGCGTCTCCGTCCGACTTCGCCAGAAGTTCACGCAATCTAGCTACGCGATGGTTTGCCATAATAATCATTTCCTCCTCGCCTCTGTACCCGCATTAGGCTTGAATATGACGGCAAAGGGCTTGAAGCCCCAACTCATAGCTTACCGGACCGAAGCCGGAAATTTGCCCGATGACGACCGGAGCCGTAACGGATACGTGCCGGAAAGGCTCGCGCTTATGAATGTTGGATAGATGGACTTCGACCGCGGGCAATCCGACAGCGGAAAGACCGTCTCTGAGCGCATAGCTCGTATGCGTCAGGGCGCCGGGATTGATCAAGATGCCGTCATGCCGTCCATAAGCCGCGTGGATTTCGTCCAAAAGCGCGCCCTCATGGTTAGATTGGAAAAAGCTCAATTCCGCGCCTAGCTTCTTCGCAAGCTCGATCAGGTTGGCCTCGATCTCCGCGAGCGTCAGCGCACCGTATACGGCAGGCTCGCGAACGCCGAGCATGTTGAGATTCGGTCCGTGTAATACGAGAATGCTGAGCATAACCGTGTTCTCTCCTCCCGCTACCGGCAGCTTCTGTCTCATCTGTTTGTTGCATCTTCGCCGGTAAAGTTCACCAGACATTGTATCATAAGCGGGAGGCCCAAGAAAACGGTTCAATTCGGACAAATGCAGCTAAGTGGAAGGTTGCGGCGAGCTTTGAGCGGACTTCTTCGTCGGTTCCCGCTGCATTTCGTCGTGCAACTCGAACGAGATGCTAAAACCGATGAACAACCCCCATACGACGTACAAACAAAAATCGGCGACCATGCTATCCCATCCGATCGTGCGCAAAGGCGGCACCGCGCCGATCATCGGACCTATCAGCGCGTAAAATACCCCCCACCATACAGCTCCGAACGCAAGTCCCGGCCATGGCCCGCGAAGTTTGCCGAGCACGAGCCAATAGACGACGGCGGCCAGCACGGACATGACGATAAAAGCGATCCAACCCGCGAATTGCCACCAACCCGAGCCGAGTAATTGGCGGGACACGAATGGATCGAGCAAATAGGCCTGCGTCACTTGCGTGAAATTCAAGCCCGTCGCCAACCATCTGACGAGCCCCCAAATAATGCCCGCGAAAAGCCCGATCTTCAAGCTGTGCAGCAAAGCCTTCGCCGTAATCGTATTTCCGTCGTCTTTACGGCGATCTTGTTTTCCATCCGATTGTTGTGCCGCCATGCAATCCATCCTTCGTTCATCATGGGAAAACTGCGGTATAGTATGACCTTGCGGCGTTCCGATTAAACGAAACGCGATTGTCTACATCCTTTCCCTGTGGCTTTCCTCCACTCAATCTAGTAAAATAAAAGCTACACAAAAAGAAGCAGGTGGTCCATTATGTCGCAGCAACCAACGTCGATCTACGGCGGACAAGCTGTTATAGAAGGCGTCATGTTCGCGGGAAAGCACGTTCACGTTACCGCCGTAAGGCGTAAAGACCAGCAAATCACGTTTTTCGAAGTGCCAAAGAAACCGCAGACCGTATTGCCCAAGCTCAAGAAAATCCCATTCTTACGTGGCATAATCGGGATCGTCGAATCCGCCGCCAAAGGCTCTCAGCATCTGACCTATTCCGCCGAAGCGTATGCCGAGGACGAATCCGGAACGGATGAGAAAGCCTCGACCGCGAATCATTCAGAAGCTCCGAAACAAAAGGAACGCTGGAATTTGACGATGATTTTAGGCGTTGCCCTCGTAGGCGTCCTCTCTTTCGTCGTCGGAAAGCTGATTTTCACGTTAGTTCCGACTTTTTTGGAAAGTATGATCTTTGGACAAGCATTCGAGAATAAGATATTGCACAACCTGTTAGAAGGCGCTATCAAAATCGTCTTCCTGCTCATTTACCTATGGTTTATCTCCCAGACGCCATTAATCAAACGGTTATTCCAATATCACGGCGCCGAGCATAAGGTTATAAGCGCGTACGAAGCCGGCTCCGAGCTCACGGTGGAAGCCGTACAAAAATACAGCCGCTTGCATTACCGTTGCGGAAGCAGCTTTATTATTTTCACGGTGCTCGTGGGCGTTATTATTTATTCCTTCTTTACATGGCACACTATGGGCGAGCGGATCGTGCAACGGATCGTCTTGTTGCCCGTCGTTCTCGGGGTTTCCTACGAGGTGCTTAGATGGACGAACGCGCTCAGAGATATTCCGGTTCTCAAATGGCTTGGCGCTCCGGGACTATGGCTGCAGCTGCTGACGACCAAAGAACCGAACGACGATCAAGTCGCCGTATCCATCGCTTCATTCAACCGGATGAGAGAGCTAGACCGGCAGGTTAGTTAGTCCATCCTGATCGGAGGTACGCTATGCGAAATCGAATTGAGCCTTGGTTCTTCGTCGTAATCGCGCTGGCCGTCATCGGAATCGCAGACAGCTTCTCCAGCGGCGCGATGGGAACACTTATTATCCCGTTAACGCTTGTCGCTATCATCTTCTTGCTCTATAAGTTTCCGCCGAACCGGCTTCGCAAGCCTCGTTCACGCGGAAATCGCCCGACCAACAATCGCGGCATCAAGGAACCGTATCGGTTAAATCCGAAGCAAGCCGCGAACAAACGCCGGCCGTCCCCTTTCACCGTAATCGACGGTCGCAAAAACAAAGAAGACGATCCGCCGAAATACCATTGATCGCGCATGATTACGCCCGCCGAGCAGTTTACGCTGCCAGCGGGCGTTTTTTTTGTTGGCTCAGACGCGTTTGCCGCCGATCGCGATTCGCGCGCTGCCGCTGCTTGAAGGTTGCCTTATCGCCACCGCGTGGTTCGGCACTCCAGACGCTTACGTTGCTGGACGCCAGGTTTTGAAAAACTTTTCCCCTGCCGACACCCCGGAGTTATATAATTCCAGACTCATCTCGGGCGTAATCGTAAACTGCGTCGTTCTGACTCCGAGCGCCGGAATTTTGATCGTTCGGGCACGGTTGTGCTGCTCGATATAACGTTGATCATGCGCGCTAAGCATAGTCTCGAACATCGCTTGGAACATCGTGATCGGTCCGTTAATGTGGTGCGGCTGCGCGTCAGACCGTCCGACGGTTTGAAACCCTAGTACAGGATACGGATTATTGTCAGTCTGCTTATGGTCGAACAACCAGAGGGGAAAGTTGCTAAGCAGACCTCCATCCACGACATAAGAAGATTTAGCTTTTACTTTAACTTTGTAACGTTGCGGCTGGCGAACGATGACCGGATCGAAAAAGTAAGGAATGCTCGTGCTCATCCGGATCGCGCGGGCGACCGGAAACTGCGACGGGTCGAGGTCGTAGGCTTCGATATCTTGAGGCAGCACGAGCAGCTTGCCGTTCGTAATATCCGAAGCGATAATCTGCAGCTTGCCGGGTGGCAAATCGGCGAATATGCGAATGCCTTTGGACTTAAGCACCCCGCTTATCCATTGCTCCAGCGAATCGCCGGAATATAAGCCTTTGCGCAACATTAACCTGACGGCCGGTCCGATCAGCTTCGCCCTGAACAACGGGGAACGCTGGAGAAAGCTGCTGAACGGCGTACCTTCTATGATCGCCTTAAGCTCCGCCGCGTTGCACCCGGCCGCCAGCAACGCGGCTACGATGCTGCCCGAAGACGTACCCGCGATTCGGTTGAACGAAACGCCGCATCTCTCGGCGGCGCTCACGGCCCCGGCAAGCGCAATGCCCTTGACTCCGCCGCCCTCGAAGACCGCGTTCACGACGGTATGCTGCATGTCGGCAGCCCCTTTCGACATCGTGCGTTTGGCTATCGCTTTCATGCATATGCCGCAAGGCTAATCCGCTAACACACCTATAACCTCCGCTTCCCGCAACGCAAAACGGCCGGACAGGAATGAACCTGTCCGACCGTTATTGAAATAAGAAATTATTCCGTTTCCAATTCCGCGCGAATGCGGGCCAGCTCTTCGCCTCTGCTTGCATCCCGATTGAAAAATTCGACCAACGTTTCGATGCAAGTAATCGAGTCCCAGCTCAGGTGATGCTCTATGCCTTCAACGTCGCGGTAGATGTTCTCTTCTTGCACGCCGATCACTTGCAGGAACGATTCGAGAAGATGATGCCGCTCCACGAGCCGCTTGCCCATCTTTTTGCCCTTGTTCGTAAGGATGAGACCTCGATATTTTTCATAGATCAAATAACTGTCTTTGTCTAACTTCTGGATCATCTTCGTCACGGACGAAGGATGCACTTCAAGCCCTTCGGCGATATCGGAGACGCGGGCGTACCCTTTCTCGTCTATGAGCCGATAGATTCTTTCCAGATAGTCTTCCATGCTCGGGGTCGGCAACGCTGATCCCCCTTTCCTGCGATCGTAAACATTACTTAATCATACACCTAGCGGACTAGCCCGGGCAAGTCTCAGAAACTGAGCCAAGCCGGTGTAATATCGTTTAAATACACGGTAATCGTCGTCATGCGGTCGGTGAAGAGCAGAATGCCCATTACGATCATAAGCACGCCGCCGATCTTCATCATCGCATTCGAATATTTCAATATCCACCGCGTCGATCCGATGAAAAAAGCGAGCGCGAAAAACGGGACGGCGAATCCGATGGAATAAGCGGTCGTCATGCCGATCCACGTGCCGGGACTCGTAGCCGCCAACGCTTGAATCGCGACCAAAATCGGACCGATACATGGCGACCAACCGGCGGAGAAACCGATGCCGAAGACGAACGAACCGAGATAACCGGCCGGTTTCCATTTCATATTCATTTTACGTTCTTTCATAAGCAATTGCGGTTGGAATAAACCGATCAGGAACAAGCCCATGAGGACGATGAAGATCGCCGACAGTTGGCGAATCATGTCCTGATTGTCCCTGAAGGCGGTTGCGAAGGCGTTCGTCCCGTATCCGACCGCGAAAAATACGAGGGAAAACCCGAGCATGAAGAACAAAGTATTACTCATCGTCCGCATCCGCATGCTCGTGCTCGTATCGGTCTTAATCTGGGTAACGGATACGCCGGTTATGTACGATAAGTACGCTGGATAGAGCGGCAGGCAGCACGGCGAGATGAACGACGCCAGTCCCGCCGCGAACGATATGCCTACGTTAACGTCAGACATGCATGGATTCCTCCTTAAGCGTCTACCTTTAGACGCGGAACATTCGCTTGGACATCATCGCGAGCGCGAGCACGCCGATGAGCAGGAGTACGATGGTCCCGCCCGGCGCCAAATTCCACACGCCGGCGATCCACAGTCCCGCAAGCACGGCGATTTCGCCGATCAAGACGACGAGAAAGACGGCTTGACGGAAGCTTCTCGACAGCGCCAAACTACAGGCGGCCGGAATCGTTAACAGCGCGGATACGAGCAAAGCTCCGACGATCTTGATCGCGGCGCTTATTACTAGAGCGGTCAAAATACTGAGCAAAATGTTGAAATAGCGAACCGGAAGTCCGCTGACCGCAGCCGCGTCTTCGTCGAAAGTAAGCAGGAACAGCTCTTTTTTATGAATGAGGACGATCGACAGCACGATGGCCGTCACCCCGGCGATCACCGTCAGGTCCGTGTTCGTGAGCGTGTAAATGCTGCCGAATAAGTAGGAATTTACGTTTAAGTTGAAGCCTTTGCCGAGCGTAAATAAAATGGACGCAAGAGCAATGCCGCCCGACATTATAATGGCGATCGATAATTCCGCGTATGTCTTATACGTCTTGCGAAGCGCCTCGATGCCGAACGAAGCGACAATGGCGAACACGAGACCGACCGCGACCGGGTAGACGTTGATCAGAAAACCGAGCGCAACGCCGGCGATGCTGACATGCGCGAGCGTATCGCCGATCATGGCCAGCCGCCTCAGCACGAGGAACAGCCCCATTAGCGGTGCCGTGATCGCGATCAGAGCGCCTCCGATGAGCGCCCTTTGAAAAAATTCAGCCGTCAAAATGTACAAGCGTCGTTAACCTTCTTTCCGGAGGGAGTGCAGCAAGTCCGTCTCGACGCAATCTTCTAAATCATGCGAGTGACGAACGTAGAAATTAAGCTTGCCGGACTTCTCCTTAGGCGTCTCGCCCAAATAGGAACGCACCATCTCCATGTCGTGGGACACCATCAGGAACGTGATATTGTGGTGTTGATGCATATGCCGGATCAAATTGAAAAAGTTCGTCTGCGTCTCGATATCGATGCCCGACAGCGGTTCGTCGAGAATGAGCAGCTTCGGATTGTTAATGAGCGCGCGGGCCAAAAATACGCGTTGTTGCTGGCCTCCGGACAGCGCCCCGATGCGCTTATCCGCGAGATCTTGAATGCGCAGCGTATGCAGCGCGTCCTCGCAGCGGTTGACGTCTTCCTTAGTCACTCTGCGGAACAGCTTGCGGCGTCCGTACAAGCCCGATTGTACGACCTCCCTTACCGTCGCCGGAAAGAGCGGATTAAAGTGATTGCGTTGCGGCACGTAGCCGATCAGATTCCAATCTTTGAACTGCGAGGCCGGCGTTCCGAACAGCGAGATGCCTCCCGATTGCGGGCGCAGCAAGCCTACGATCATCTTCAGCAGCGTTGTTTTGCCGGCGCCGTTGGAGCCGATCAAACCAACGAAATCGCGTTCCCTCACGGTGAAGTTCACGTTCGATAAGACGGGCTTCGACTCATAGGCGTAGCATACTTGGTTAAGAGAGATGATTTCCCTATGGCAGCCGGGCTGTTGCTTCAACTTTGCGTTATCGTTCATGGGGATCCTCCTCCCGGTCCGTCTTGTCTATTCTCATGTTAGATTACTGAAGTGCCTTCTGCAAGTTTTGCAGGTTGCGCTCCATGATGGAAAAATAGTCTTCCCCGGCCTTCTCTTGCTCCGGCGTCAGTCCCTCGAGCGGATTCAATACCATCGTCCCTACGCCGGCTTCGCTGGCAAGCGTGTCTGCAAGACGCGCGGATACGAGCTCCTCGAAAAAGATCGTCTTGATGCCGTGCGATTTGACGTAGTCGGAAATGTCGAGCAAATCTTGCGCGCGCGGCTCCGCGTCCGGGGACAAGCCCATGATCGCGATTTGATTGAGCCCGTAATCCCTGCACAAATAGCCGAACGCTTGATGCGAGACGACGATATCCCGGCCGGCGTAAGCGGACAACCCCTCCGCGAACTTCGCGTCCAGTTGTTTGAGTCGATCGTTAAGCTGCGCGTAACGATCTTCGTATTCCGCCTTGTGCTGCGGATCCGCGGCCACGAACGCATCCTTGATGTTCAGCGCCATCGTCAGCGCGGAGCGCGGGCTCTCCCACGTATGCGGATCGGATTCTTTTCCCGCGTGCTCGTGGCCCACTTCTTCTTCGCCGTGACCGTCGATAAGCGCGATGCCTTGGCTTGCTTCAATCGTCCGTACGTCGCCGCCGGATTTGATTACCGGCAGGAAATCGTCCGCCCAAGATTCAAGTCCGGCGCCGTTATAGATGAACAGCTGCGCTTGGCTGGCACGCGTCAAATCGCGGCTCTTCGGCGTCCAATCGTGCGGCTCCACGCCCGCTGCGACCAGGTTGACGACGTTGGCGCGATCTCCGCCGATCTGCTCCGCAAAATAGTAGAGCGGATAGATCGTCGTCACGACGTTGACTTTGCCTTTGACGTTACCCGAGTCGTTGCCGCATGCGGACAGCAATAGCGTTAGCGCAAATAAGAGGGTAGAAACCAGTTTTATTTTCATATAGGGACAACCTCTTAATCGTAAAATTTATTATTAAGAACATGAGCTATTATAGCTCCGCGTCATTGGGCGTGTCAAATAGGGAGGGCGTTCGGGGCGCAGCCTGTTCTGCTTAAGGTGCTAGTTTGCCCGGTAACCCGATTTCTTAGGGTTATTGTAGGCTTCGGAGCTTATTAAGCGCATTAGCGCGATTTCTTAGGGTTATTGTAGGCTTCGGAGCTTCTTTGGGGGAAATAGCCCGAAGGGGATTCCTTGTTTCTATTTCAGATTGTTCACGCAGCTCGACTAATCCAAACTACAGCTTGCAAACCCGACTTTATTAGGTACTTACTTCGACCAATTCAAACTACAGCGCGCCAATCTACCTCATCCGAACGTGCAGTTCGACTAATGCCCCAACTACACACAGCGACACAATAAAAGCCTGCGCTCCCATCCGGGAACGCAGGCTCGCCTTCGAAACTATTTCACGATCGCGCCGTTAGGCATGCTGTCCGGTACGGTCGCCAGCGTGAGCTGGTCGCCGACGGATGCCGCTAGGATCATGCCTTGCGACATTTCGCCGCGCAGCTTTACCGGCTTCAAGTTGGTCACGCAAATGACTTTGCGGCCGACGAGCTCTTCCGGCTTGTAATGCTTCGCGATTCCGGACACGACTTGCCGTTGCTCGAAGCCGAGGTCGAGCTGAAGCTTCAGCAGCTTATCGGCTTTCGGAACCGGCTCGCACGCGATGACTTGCGCGACGCGCAGCTCGACTTGCGCGAACGCTTCGATATCGATTTCCGGTTTCAGATCGGGCGTGGCTGCACCAGCGGTTTCGACGGCTACATTCGCTTCCGGAGCCGGCGCCGACGCTTCGGCAGCGACCGCTCCACCGCCCATCGATTCGATAATCCAAGGCACTTCAACCGCCATGTCAAGGCGAGGGAAGATCGGATCGCCTTTGCTAAGCTTCGTCCCCGCGAGCGTGCCGCCGAACGCATGGGCGCTATCCCAAGCCGTCCGTTCGCCTTCGGAGATGCCGAGCTGCGCCCAAATTTTACGAGGCGTCCGCGTCAGGAACGGCTGAATCAAAATCGATACGACGCGCAAGCTTTCCGCAAGATGCCCCATGACGGACGCAAGCGCTGGACGATTCGCTTCGTCTTTGGCAAGAGCCCACGGCTGCGTCTCGTCGATATATTTGTTCGTCCGGCCTACGAGCGCCCAAATCGCGCTGAGCGCAACGGAGAACTCCATGTTCTCCATCGCCTCTTCGACTTTGCTGACCGTCGCCTTCGCCAATTGCTCGAGATCGCCGTCGAATTCGGTTGCGCCGCTAGCGAATGCCGGAACTTCTCCGCCGAAATATTTGTCGATCATCGCTACGGTCCGGTTGAGCAAGTTGCCGAGGTCGTTCGCTAGATCGTAATTAATGCGCTCCACGAAGTTTTCCGGCGTGAACGCCCCGTCCGAACCGAATGGTACTTCGCGTAGCAAGTAGTAGCGTACGGCATCCAAGCCGAAGTGTTCGATCAACGATACCGGATTGACGACGTTGCCTTTGGATTTCGACATTTTGCCGTCTTTCATGAGCAACCAGCCGTGCGCGAACACTTTCTTAGGCAGCGGCAAGCCAAGCGCCATGAGCATGATCGGCCAGTAAATCGTATGGAACCGGACGATCTCTTTGCCTACAAGATGAACGTCGGCCGGCCAATACTGTTTGTACAGCTCGTCGTTATCCGCGCCATAACCAAGCGCGGTAATATAGTTGGACAACGCGTCGATCCATACGTAGATGACGTGCTTCGGATCGCCTGGCACCTTGATGCCCCAATCGAACGTCGTGCGGGACACCGCGAGGTCTTCCAGTCCCGGCTTGATGAAGTTGTTGATCATCTCGTTGCGGCGCGATTCGGGCTGAATGAACCCCGGATTCTCTTCGTAATATGCCAGCAATCTATCCGCGTATTGGCTCATCCGGAAGAAGTACGACTCCTCCTGCACCCGTTCCACCGGCCGTCCGCAGTCCGGACAATTGCCGTTCACCAGCTGGCGTTCTAGGAAGAACGATTCGCAAGGCGTGCAGTACCAGCCTTCATAGACGCCTTTGTAGATGTCGCCTTGCTCCAGCAATTGCGCGAAAATTTTCTCGACCGCTTCTTTATGCCTCGGTTCCGTCGTTCGGATGAAGTCGTCGTTGGAAATGTCCAGTTTGCTCCACAAATCCTTGATTCCGACGACGATGTCATCCACGAATTGCTGCGGCGTTTTGCCGGCTTCCTGCGCTTTCCGTTCGATCTTCTGGCCATGCTCGTCGGTACCGGTCAAATAGCGGACCGAATAGCCGCGCAGCCTTTTGTAACGAGCCATCGCGTCTCCCGCTACCGTCGTGTACGCATGCCCGATATGGAGTTTGTCGCTCGGGTAATAGATCGGAGTCGTAATGTAAAACGATTTGTTGTTTTCCGGCATATCGCCATCTCCTTTGCGCTTATGCGCATGTTCATCGAAAAAGACAAAAAACTCCCGTCCGTATGGGACGAGAGTTGTTACTCACGTGGTACCACCCAATTTCCCTCCCGCAACAAACGCTAGGCGCGCGGAGGCTCTTGAATTCGATCCGGTAACGCCGGATTCGCGTCATCCCCTTACTGCCGGTAGCGGCAAGCTCGAAGACGATTCCTCCGGGACCATTTTCCAAAGCCGCCCTATACCGGTTTCCAGCTCCCCCGGCTCTCTGTCCTAGCGCGTACGCTTCGTACTTATCCCTTCGTCGGAAAATACGTTTATTCAAGTTATTGCCCACAATATAGCCGAACGGGCGCGTGTTTGTCAACTCAAAGCGTGCGGTCGTCGCCGGCACTCGCGCGATCGCGACTGCGACGGGGTGGAACGGGATCGAATCCCCCGCGATGGAACGGATGGCACTTGCATATGCGCCGAACGGCCAAGTAAGTCCCTTTCGCCGCACCGTGTACCTCGATCGCTTCTAGCGCGTATTGCGAGCAAGTCGGCGCAAAGCGGCAAGTTGGCGGTTTTAATGGCGAAATAAATTTACGGTAAAAACGAATCGGAAGCTGAACGGTACGTCTGAGCATCCGCGATAACACTCCCTGCAAGCCTTAATCCTTTAACTATGCAGGATACGAGCCCCCGAAGTCAAACGCGGCGCGGCGGTTATGGAGCCGTCGTTAGCCCGTAACCGTACGGAAATAGCGGATTATCGACGACAACTTTGCCTGCGCGGGCCGTCGGCAACTGGTCTAACGTCCGCGGCCACGTGAACGATAGCTTGCCGCCAAAAGGTTTTACGCCAAACAATACGTCGGCGATGCCGCCCGCTTCCGTCCCCGGCAGCCAAGCCGCAACGAGCGCCTCCATCTTGCCCAGTTCATCCGCTATGAGGAGAGGGCGTCCCGACAACAAGACGACGATCGTAGGCAGTCCGGATGCATGCGCACGATCCAGCAGCACGATATCCCGTTCGCTCAGGGAAAGCGTCTTGTTGTCCCCCAACCCTTCCGCATACGGCTCCTCGCCGATGACGACGACTACCGCATCGCCGCCCGAAATCCGTGTCCCATCTTTATCGTATACGACTTCCGTTTCCGGCGACACAACCTGCTTAATGCCTTGGACGATCGTCGTACCAGGCGTGCTGTCTCCAAACTGTCCTTGCCACGATAGGCTCCAACCGCCGCTTTGCCCGCCGATATCGTCAGCCATGCTTCCGACAACGGTCAGCTTCTTAATAGTTGGCTTAAGGGGCAAATAGCCTCCCTCGTTTTTGAGCAGCACCGCCGACTTGGCGACGGCTTCGCGTGCAAGAGCGCGGTGCGCATCCGAACCGACGACGTCTGCCGCCAATAAAGCGCGATCTCCGAACGGTTTGTCGAACAAGCCGGCTTCGAATTTCACCGTCAATATTCGGCGAACCGCGTCGTCGATCCGCTCTTGCGGCACCTCTCCGTCGTCGACCAACGCTTGAAGCGTCTTCATGAACGCACGCCAATTGTCGGGTTCCATGAACATGTCGATTCCTGCGAGAACGCCATTCTTCACGGCAAGCGTGAAATCTCCGGGCTCCATCTCTTCGATGCCGTTATAGTCGGAGATGACGAACCCTGTAAATCCTAGCTCGCCTTTCAACACATCGGTAATCAACCGCCTGCTCCCGTGCAGCTTCTCCCCGTTCAAGCTGCTGAAAGACACCATGACCGTTCTCGCGCCCGCTTGAATGCCCGCCCTGTAAGGCGCGATGAAAGCTTCCAACTCCGCATCTGACAATTGCGCGTCTCCCCGGTCGACGCCGCCTTCCGTCGAACCGTCGCCGACCCAATGTTTCAACGTAGCGATCGCGTGATCGCCGCTAAGGCCGTTACCCCGCGTTAGATCGCCCTGCAAACCGGACACGAATGCAGCGCCGAGCGCGCTTGTTAGCTCGGAAGTTTCGGAAAAACCTTCGTACGTTCTGCCCCATCTGGCATCTTGCGGCATGCACACGCACGGTGCGAAATCCCACAGTATGCCGGTAGCCCGCATCTCTTCGGCCGTCGCGTCCCCGATTTCGCGAACGAGCTCCGCGTCCCGCGTCGCGCCAAGCGCTATGTTATGTGGGAACAACGTCGCACCGTACACGTTGTTATGGCCATGTACGGCGTCAACCCCATATATCATCGGGATGCCGAGCCGGCTCTCGAGCGCGCCTTGCTGAAACTTGTCGACCATGTCCATCCATGCGGCCGGCTCGTTCGGAGAAGGCGCGGAGCCACCTCCGCTTAACACGGAGCCTACACCGTATTTGGTCATGTCCGCGGGCGAGATCGATTTTCGTTCCGCCTGCACCATCTGTCCGATTTTCTCTTCCAGCGTCATTTGAGAGAGCAAGCTATCGACGCGATCGGAGACCGGCAGCATAGCGTCCTTGTAAGCCGCAGTCTGGTCCGCTTCCGCAGTTGATTGGGACGCCGATGGCGTAGGCTCTGTTATCTTGCCGGAACGATAGTCCGAACCGCGTTCTTTCAAGGCGTAATACAAAGTTATCGTAATGGCAAAAGCGATCAAGACGCTGAGGCTCACAAAGAAGATCGAGCTCAGCTTCCGGTTTTTCGGCATCGAAATCCCTCCCCTTGCACTTCTTTGGATCAGTAGCGTTCGATAGCTAGTAAAACGTTTTCCAATATCTTCTTTTTAGCATGGAATCGCGCCGATGGGAAGAACATTTTGAGTTAAAAACAGATTCGAGAGCTTGCGCACGTTAGATGATGATCAGATCGCGCCTGCGTTACGCGAGCTCGCCTGAACTAGAGTAAAGGGCTGAGATTATCAGCCCCTCCTCATCAAACCGTACGTGAGGTTTTCCCTCATA